>JAWLEA010000037.1:0-23870 GCA_041686345.1 Polyangia bacterium
CTGAGTTCAATTTCTATTTATAGCGATAAATAAAGAAAAACCGGAAAAATAAGGGATTTTTTTTGATGTCAGCTTGACTTGAGAAAGATTACTGATATTAATTCAATGTATCAAAGTAATGATTTGGACTGTTTTTTTTACTTACTCAGATTCAGTTCAAGCAAAATTACAATTAATAGTTTTTTTCATTAACTTTTTTTCGGAGGATATCCATGAGAACTTTAAGACTAATTATGGCTACAGTTTTTGTATTATCATTCATGGCAGCAGCCTGTGATGATGATGACAGCAACAACACCAACAATACTACCAACAACACCACCAACAACACCAACAACACCAACAATACCAACAACACCAACAACACCAACAACACCAACAACACCAACAACACTAACAATGTTGACACAGAAACCGATTGTGCTGACGGTCAAGATAACGACGGCGACGGTCTTATCGATTGCAACGATCCAGATTGCGACGATGATATAGCTTGTTCTGAATCACAATGTACCCTCGAAACAGTTTTCTATGATTCAGAACCAACCTGTGAAGAAGGATTTGTTTGTAGTGTAAACCAAAGTTACGAAGCAACCTGTGTTGACGAATCTCAAACAAGTGGTGGCACCTTCTATGGTGACTGTGGTTCTGGTGGCGAATGCCCCTTTGGTTCCATTTGTGCTGGTACTTCAGCAGAAGATCAATCCTGCATGCCTTTCTGTCAGGCTAACAGTCATCCTGATTGTCCTGAAGGTGGAGAATGTCTCTATCAACTGCAAGATTCCACTTTGAATCTTTGTGCCTTACTTGAATCCTGTGATCTGCTTCTTCAAGACTGTGAAAATGCCACCGAAGGTTGTTATGTTATTAGTGAAGATGGCAGTACCGGTTGTGTTGCAGCTGGTGACAAAGCTGCCGGTGAAACCTGCGCAGCTCCCAACGAATGCTTTGCAGGAGCCACTTGTGTCTCTACAAGTGATGGCAATATCTGTGCGACTTATTGTGAAATAGGTGTTGGCGATAAATGCACCGAAACCGAAACTTGTATGGATGCAGGACTTGGTGGGGACATAGGCGTTTGTGGTCCAGCTCAATAAATGAGTTTTAATCCAGTCTCCTTTTCAATAATTATGAATTGAGGCTTGGGATTGCCTGAGCCTCAACTCATTTTTTTCATTTTTTCAATTTCCAAATTAAAATAATCTTCAGGGGTTTTTCATCCAATAATATTTTCTTTCCTTTTGCTGAAAAAAATTGGTGTGGTAATATATGCAGTAATCAGATTAAAAAACTGAATCCACAAAAGTTTTCAGGAGTGTTTCATGGGTAAAATTAAAAATATCAAATTTCTGTTTTTGTTTTCATTTCTGTTTTTTGGTTGTCAATCTTTCGATAAAACAGCTGAAATCTGCGATGACGGCATCGACAATGATGCCAATGGCTATTACGATTGTGTCGATTCTGCCTGTGCCGACGATCCAGCCTGCCAATTCACCAACACCAACAACACCAACAATCAGGATATTGAGACTAATTGTGATGACGGTATTGATAACGATGGCGATGGTTTCATCGATTGCGATGATCCCGATTGTGATAACGATTCTCATTGTTACGAGGTAGATTGCAATGACGGCATTGATAACGATGATGACGGAAAAATCGACTGTGATGATGACGATTGCATCAACCTTGATAATATGTGCGGAGAAGAATGTGGTAACGACATTGACGACGATAATGATGGATTTGCCGATTGCTATGATTCAGAGTGTTTTTTTCATAATAGTTGCGGCGTTAAAGAACGAGATTGTGATAATGATTTCGATGATGACGGCGATGGTAATATAGACTGCGACGACTCCGATTGTACCAACCAATGTGCTGAAATCTGTGATGATACATTTGACAATGATGCCGATGGCCTGATTGATTGTGCTGATCCTGAATGTTTTGATGACTCCAAGTGTGACCCAACATCAGAAATATGCGATGATGGTATAGATAATAATCATAACGGAGAGATTGATTGTGCAGATGAAACTTGTGGGTATACAAGTCATTGTACATGCAATATGGAAAATATTTTTTGGAATATGCAAGGAGGTTTAGAAGAATGTAACCAACCATATGAATGTTCTTATCAATATAATAATGATGAAACGGAAGATCATGCTGTATGTGTTAGTATGGATTCTGTAAATAAAGAATATTATGAACAATGTGGGGGCGCTGAAGAATGTCCCAAAGGTTCTATTTGTACAAGCAATATTGGACATAGCACTGACAATTATACCTGTGTTCCTCTTTGCCAAAAAGAAACCCATCCCAATTGTCCAGATAATGGTGTTTGTATCGGGTATTATTTGTATGACGATCTGAATACTTGTGTTCCCCCTGGCAATTGCGATTTGGTAAATCAAAATTGTGACCAAGATGATGCCTGTTATATTATTTCCATGGACGGAAGCAATTACTTCACCGCCTGTTATAGAGAAGGTAATACATCTTCATGGAATCATTGCATTCCGGGTAATTTTGAATGTAAAGCCGGTTCCCAATGTTTGCTCACCCATCTAGGTAACAGGTGTGCTCCCCTTTGTATGGCAGGAACGGATTGTAATGCCGGCCAGATGTGTCATCATGTTGAAAACTACGAATTTGGCTATTGTTTTTAACCCAATCAACTAACTATCAAATTTTACAGAAATAATTATTTCGGGGGTGGCTATTAATTTGAGAGATGAAGGATGGAGTTTTCTGATTTTTTCACTTTCCAGCCGTTTTTGTTCTTCTATATAATGTTCCCTGTCTTCAGTTTTTTTTACTTTGGAAAGAAGATGGCTGTAATATTCTCGAATCATGCGAAATTCTTCAGTGAGGGTTTGTACCATCTGTTGCTGTTTTTCTTTAATAGAATCTGCCAGAATATCTTTGAGGGAATTTTTAACGATGGCAAGTCTTTGTTGATAATCTTCCTTGCTGAAATAAATTTTGGCAGGTTCAGTTGCTCCCAAAAATTTAAAAAATTGATCGGGATCAAGAACTTGTACTTCTTTGCCCTCGGTGATAACCGCCAAGGGTTCTTCTATCAGATCGTGGGATTCATATTGAATTCTCAGGAAAAAAACCAGATAATCAATATCCGGTTTGATTTGCAACTTGGTTTCTTCACTAAATAATTTGGCAGGAAGAGAAATGCGATAATAAACGGGAGAATTTCTTTTGATAAAAGAAGAAAGCCGCTGCCAGAAAAAACCATGGGAAATTCCCTTGTGGATTTTGATTTTTTCTTCATAGAGAAACCATTTTTGATGATCAGGGGGAATTTTGGCTGAATCGTTATTTATTTCAATGCCGTATTGAGTTTGGCAATACTGGTTCAGAAGATTTTTATAGTAATTTTGTTTTTCTATGATGTTTTGTTTGTCAGACATAAACCTATTTTTCTGCCGGGAGATCAAGTAATTTGGCCGAGGAATCGCGATCCTGATTGAATTGCTGTCTGGCTTCAAGAATTTCATCGGCCAGATTATCCAGTCTCTTTTGGATTAGATTTGAATCGTTGCTTTCCAGGATAATTTGACTTATTCGTTTTTCCAGGGGAAGGGGATTTTTAAGATAAGCCAGAATGGAATCGATTTCACCGATAACCATTTTGAATAATTTGATTTTACTGATCAAAATTTTGACGAGATATTCTTCGAAAGTATTTTTACCTGCAATAGTAGTTATTTTGACCTTTTTCTGCTGACCGAAACGATGAATTCGGCCAATTCTCTGTTCGATTCTCATGGGATTCCAGGGTAGATCAAAATTGACCATTCTTTGGCAGTGTTGCAGATTGAGACCTTGGCCGCCTACTTCGGTTGAAAGCAAAACTCCACCTTTTTCCCTGAAATTCCGCAATGATCTTTCTTTTTCTTCCAGACGCAGATTACCGGCATAACGATATACCTGATGACCGTCTTCTTCGATAATTTTGGTGAGGATTTCCTGAGTACGCAAATATTCGCTATAAACTATAATCGGAGAATCTTCTTCATTTATTACCTTGAGCAGACCTTCCATTTTGGCTGTTTTACCAAGATTTTTACCAAGTTTCAGTACTCTCTTCAATAATTCACCCTCTTTTTCGCGCAGAACCTTGGGTAGAATTGCTGCTTCCAAAGTAGCCAGAAGAGCCTGAGGTGAAGAAGTTGATTCTTTGAGCAAAATGGAAAGCAGAAGCATAATATGATCTGCAGATTCTCGATTGGCAATAGCCACAGCCTTGCGGGCAAGTTCGAGGGTGAGATTGTAGAATTCTTCCTCTATTTTGGAAGGTTGGACAAAAATAGTTTTGACTTCTCTGGGAGGAAGTTTGATCAAAGTATCGGCCCGGCGGTGTCTGACCATTACTCGGCTGCACATGCGTCGCAATTCTCTGGGATTGCGGGGGGTAAACCGGTCGGACATGTATTTGCGCCTGAAAAATCGGATAGATTTGAAATAACCGGGTCTGACAATATTGATCAAGTTGTAAAGTTCTCGCAGATCGTTTTGAATGGGAGTTGCCGTGAGCAGAATTGTATATTTGCGTTTGAGTCCGAAAACAAACTTGTGGGCTTGGGTAAGATGGTTTTTAAGAGAATGGGCCTCATCGACCAGAAGCATATCCCAGGATTTTTTGAGAAAGATTCCCTGAACTTTTTTACTTTTGGCTTTGTGCAAAGACAACAGCATGATTCCTGAGAAAAATTCGTCTTCTATTTTGTCAATATCATTGTCACCCATGATCTCCAGATTGAATTTTTCTCTGAGTTCCACTTCCCATTGATAAAGTAACGAAGATGGTACCAGGATTAGAATTTTCCTGGCAGCTTTACGCAAGATCATCTCTTTGATGATGATACCGGCTTCAATGGTTTTTCCCAGACCTACTTCGTCAGCCAGAATTCCGCTGCCTCCCTGAGATTCGATAATTGAGCGGGCAGCTTCAATTTGATAGGGTCTGGGTTCTACATCTATGTGGGCCAAAGATTGCAGTCCTACGGAACCCGTTTCTTGCATCATCAGAAAATAGTCGAGCATTCTACCGGTAAGAGGCTCAATGGGAATAAATTTCTGCCTTTTATGAAGAATAACCTTTTTGATTTCCGGTTCCGGTTCTTCAAAAACCAGTTCCGGTTCCTCAAAATTATCTTCTTCCATTTGCAGCAATACCTCAGGAAGTTTTATCCTCTTTGACTGCTTTTTTTTTTTGACTACTTCTTCTTTGAGAACTTGTCCGCAATGAATGCAAAATACACTGTTAACCGGTACTTTTTTGCCGCACTGCTTGCATTTATTGAAATCGATATTATAAGAACTGAAGTCGGAAAAATCCATATATCGACATACTATACATTGTTTTTTAACTGAGTAAACCCTTAATTAGTTCCTGTCCTAAAATAGAAGGTCATCGTCTGAGGACGGGATTTTGCCTCATCAGTTTTGTCATAACTGCTTGAAATAGTTGTTGCTATATCTTCGCAGTTATTCCGCGCATCTGAGGCAAGCTTCTTCCCCAGGCCAATAATCCCACTTCTGGGATGGGAACTAACTTAAATCAAAGAAACAGGTTTAGATGAATTTAATAGAATTAGAGAAATATTTAAATAATTTAATGGAAGTAGAAAAATTTAACGACTACGGGATCAATGGGATTCAGGTTGAATGCACTGGAGAAGTAAAAAAAATTGCTTTTGGAGTAACAGCCAGTCTTGAATTTCTTAAAAAAGCCGTGGCCATGGAAGTAGATGCTGTAATTGTTCATCATGGTTTGTTTTGGGGTCCGACTCCTTTGAAGGGGCACATCTACCACAGATTGAAATTGCTGTTTCAGAATAATATCGGACTTATCGCTTATCATCTTCCCTTGGATTCCCATCCTGAATTTGGTAATTCAGTGAACTGGGCTCGCAAATTTGGCGGCACCGAGATTGAACAATTTTTTCCTTACAGAGGTGGAGAAATTGGAGTTATTACCAATATAGACAAAAAAGTTGGTCTTTTTCTTCGGGAATACACCAGTGATTTTGCTTCTCCGCTGGCTACTTTTATTCATGGAAAGGAAAACATGGGCAGAACTGCGATAATCAGCGGTGGTGGTGCTGGGATGTTTTCCAAAGTTCTTAACCATGAAATCGATACTTATCTTACCGGTGAATTTGACGGTCCTTCTCAATATATAGCCAGAGAAGAGCAACTTAATTTTATTGCTCTGGGACACGAATACAGTGAAACAACCGGTATCAAGTCATTAGCAGCTCATTTATCGGAAAAATTTGACTTGGATACAGAGGTTTTGTCTTTTAAATTCAGAGGTTGACTTTTGGCGGTTAAAATGGGAACTATGTTAAATTGGGAACTTGCTTAATTGCATTTATTTTTGAGAATTATTTCAAGAACCTTAATCAAACTCTGAATATCCAGAGAATTTGCAGGCAATGGAGAGAATTATGGCAAAAAAAGTAAGATATATTACAGAAAAATTTCTTCACGACAAACGATTAATCAATCAAAATCTGTCAGAAGGTTATCTTAACAAAGAGGAATATCACAAATATCTTGATAATCTCGATGATTCAATTGACAATGCTGCTTTCATGAAGGCCAAACTTGAAGAAGATACCGAAGAAGATACCGAAGAAAATACTGAAGACGAGCAAACCACCGAAAACAATACCGAAGAGTAAATAGTTCCCATCCTAAAAAGGAATGTCATCGCCTGAAAGCTGGATTTTACTTCATCAGCTTTGTCGTAATTTCTTGAAATAGCGAAAGGTTTATCATGAGCGAAGAATACAATTCCAAAATAGATTTCACTTCTTTTATTCTCTCACTTTCTTCCAATGTTTTGGTAGCTATGGGTGAAATTCCAAATCCGGAAAGTGGTAAAAAAGAAGAAGATTTCTGCCTGGCCAGAGATACTATCCAGATTCTGGAAATGCTCCAGGACAAAACAACAGGTAATCTCTCCCGGGAAGAGAAAGGGGTTCTTGATTCTGTTCTGATAGATCTGAGATTCAAATATATGGGAGCAGTAAAACGTTGTCAGCAGGAAAATTAGTTTTTCAACTTCAGACCTCCCATTTCAATCTTATTATTCTCCCATCTACATTTTCTTCAAAATTTCGTCAAAGCTCTGGTTCTCATCCCAGCCAAAAACACCACTTCTGGGATGGGAACTAACTAGTTCCCATCCCAAAAATGGATGTCATCGTCTGGCGACGGAATTTCACCTCATCTGCTTTGTCGTAACTGCTTGATATAGTGTCAACTATGTCTTCGCAGTTTTTCCGCGCATCTGAGGCAAACTTCTTCCCCAGCCAAAAACACCACTTCTGGGATGGGAACTAACTACTGGTTTTGACGGCTGCAAGGGCAGGTTTCAAGGAGACTGCAATGAGTATCAGTTTTATAGATGCAAAAATAATCAATCAGGGGCGCGCACTTCAACTGGAACTGGACATAATCGGCCAAAGAAAAATCGGAGTGGGAGAATTGGCTGAATATTCAGAACAGCCAAAAAAAATCCAGGAAGTTGAAATTTCCGGAGATGGTCATCTATTGTTGGTACAACTGAATAACCGAAAGCAGGTTTCAGTGCCGGTATCTTCTTTTTTGCCACCGGTTGAACCTGAACTTTTTATTGATAATATCGGGCAATTGATTTTACCTGATGAAAATGGTCGTCTGGAAATTGTGGAAAATGCCGCTGTAGTAGTTGGCCAGGGCAAAATTATGGCAAAGGGCTCGAGAACAAAAGTTATGCCTTGGTTGCAAAGCAATTCACCCCTTAAAATTATTGATGCGGCAAACAGCGTTGTTTCACCAGGTCTGGTGGATTGTCATACCCATCCGGTTTTCGCTCGCAACCGTGCCGATGAATTTGCCCAGAGATTGGCGGGAGCCACCTATGATGAGATTCTGGATAATGGTGGAGGTATCTTGAATTCCGCCCGTCTTACCAGAGAAACTTCCCTGCTGGATCTGGAAAAAGCGGCTTATGGCAGAATAGCACGCAGTCTCAGTTACGGGGTTACTTCTCTGGAAGCAAAAAGTGGTTATGCTCTGAATTTAAAAGGAGAAATAAAATCTCTCCAGGTTCTTGAAAACCTGTCCCAAACTCTGCCTGTAGATATTTCACCTTCTTTGTTGGCTGCTCATGCTTTACCCGAGGAATTCCAATCAAACCGTGAGGGTTATATAGATTTAATTGTTGATAAAATTCTTCCGGAAGTAAAACTAAAAGATCTGGCCAAAAGTTGTGACGCCTTTTGTGAAAAATCAGCCTTTTCCCTGGAAGAAACTGCCAGAGTCATGCGAAAAGCCAAAGCTCTCGGTCTGGATCTCAGAATTCATGCCGGCCAGTTCAATTCTCTCGGAGCGGTAAAATTGGGTGCGGAATTAGGTGCCTTGAGTGTAGATCATTTGGAAGAAGTTTCTCCGGAAGAACTTTCTGCTTTGGAACAATCTCAGACAGTAGCTGTATTTTTGCCCGGAGCAGCTCTTACCCTTGGTATGCGGCCCCCTTCACCTGAAAGATTTCTGGAGAGGGGAATACCTGTAGCTTTAGGCACAGATATGAATCCCGGGACTTCCATGACCGAAAATCTGCCCCTGATGGCCAGTTTTGGATGCATGCAGATGAAAATGACAGTTGATGAGGTTTGGCGGGCTCTCACTGTTAATGCAGCCAAAGCAGCGGGATGGAACCGGCGAGCTGCTCTCCGTCAAGGTGAAATTGCCGATCTGGTTATTTGGGATTTCAAAGATTATCGCTCTCTTCCCTACCATTATGGAATCAATTCCGTGACAACTGTAATTAAAAGGGGAAAACAGGTAATTTCTTCTGCAACCGACCTCTAACCTTTTACTTGCAACTTTTATTGGTGATGTTAAAAAAGGGTCTTTTTACTGTTCTTTTTAACTAGTTCCATTTTCAAAACTCCATCCGGAAGTTCAAGTTTCCGTTTCGCCGGTCGGAGCATCTCCATTATCAAAACATCTGAATAAGAACCAGTTCAAACAGGAGTCAAAATGAATCTTAATTCAAAAATTTTATTGGAAAAATTGAAAAGAGTGAAAGGAAAACTTTACAATAGTGATTTTCTGCTAACTTGGGAGCAGCCCATGGAAGTTATTGAAGCTGTAAGTTTTTTGGCAACTGCTCTAAAAAAACTTCATGCTCGCCAAGTTGATCTCAGAGTATTCAATTCAGGTATAGCTGTATCTCAATTCCGTGATAATTCCACCAGAACCCGCTTTTCCTTTGGAGGTGCTTCAGATCTTTTAGGTTTGCAGGTTCAGGATCTTGATGAGTCCAAATCCCAGATTGCCCATGGAGAAACTGTCCGGGAAACAGCGACAATGATATCCTTTCTTGCTCAGATTATTGGAATCAGAGATGATATGTTCATCGGTGAAGGGCATGAATATATGAAAGAAGTTGGTGAATCCCTCGACGAATCTTTCCGGGAAAAAGTATTGCCCCAGCGTCCGGCAGTGCTTAATCTCCAATGCGATCGCGATCATCCCACCCAATCAATGGCTGATCTTTCCCATCTTATCAATTATTTTGGGGGAATAGATAATTTAAAGAATAAAAAAATAGCTATGACTTGGGCTTATTCTCCCAGTTATGGGAAACCTCTCAGTGTTGCCCAGGGTATTACCGGACTGCTTTCCAGATTTGGAACCAAATTGGTTCTGGCTCGTCCTTCCGGATATGAGTTGACTGAAGAAGCTGTTGCTCGTGCAGAAAAACAGGCCGTTGCAAGTGGTGGCAGTTTCCAGGTAACTGACAGCATGGATGAAGCTTTTGCGGATGCAGATATTGTTTATCCCAAAAGTTGGGCACCAATGTCAGTGATGCATGAAAGAACCAGATTACTGAGGGCTAATGATCATAACGGTTTGGATAAACTCGAAAAACACGCTCTCAAACTCAATCGCCAACATCTTGATTGGGAATGTGATTCCCGTCGCATGTCCATGACCAATGGTGGTGAAGCTCTTTATATGCATTGTTTGCCGGCTGATATTACCGGGGTGTCTTGTGAAAAAGGTGAAGTTGCACCCGAAGTATTTGCAAAATATCGCCTGCAGACTTATCATGAAGCTTCTTATAAACCTTTTGTGATTGCAGCCATGGCTATGCTTACCAGATTTGAAGATCCCGCCGGTATTATGAAAAAATTTACCAAGGAGCTCAATGAACTCGAATAATAATTTTATTAAAATAAAATTACCCTTGAAATCACAAGATCCTGATCTGCTTTCCTGGGCCCTGATCAACTCGGGAGCAGCCGGTACCCAAGTGATTCAGGAAGAAGGTTTAAACTACATAATAGCTTTCTTGTCCGAATATTCAGATCATCCGGCTTGTTTGTGCAATTCCAACAACACTTTTTCAATTTTTATGGAAAAATTATCATCAAATAAAAGATTAATACCCGAACTTGACAAGCTATTGCTTGAAATGCAGACTGGAAAAATTGCAAATGAAAACTGGCAGGAAAGTTGGAAACAAGGTATAAAGCCCATTACAACGACAGGTTTTTATTTGCTGCCAAGTTGGAAGCAAAACCCTGACCATATTCCCACAGGCAAAATTCCTCTTTGGGTTGATCATGCTCAGGCTTTTGGAACAGGTATGCATTCAACTACCAGGTTGTGCCTTGATTTGCTGGTATGGCTTCGTGATCACGACTGCCATCCGGAAAAAATTTTGGACTTGGGGTGTGGAACTGGTATCTTGGGTATAGCCGCTCAAAAAATATGGAATAACTCTTCCCTGTTTTTTGTTGATAATGATAAGCAAGCTCTCAAGGTTACCAAAAGAGTCTTGCATCTCAATGGTCTGGAAAATAATAATATTTACAGTGTTTTTCCTGAAAAAGAAGCCGATTTCGATCTTATCCTGGCAAATATTTCAGCACCTGTCCTGGTTGAACTTAAAAGTCAAATCCTGAATCGAGTTCAAAAAGAAGGTAAATTGCTTTTTTCTGGAATAAATACCAATACCGGGCAATCGTTCGAACAGACTTACGGCAGCAACTACATTATTAAAAAATCCCGCAAAGAGTGGTTTGGCTATTTGTACTCAGCCAGTAACCACAAATCCGGGTAAAACCTCTTAATGACTTACCAGTTTCAGATTCATTAATGATGGCACCCCTGGTGAGTTTCGCATTCTGACAAGGATATGAACCGAGGAGAACTTGCAACATGAATTATCGCTTATTTTCGTTTTTCTTTTTGGGGTTGTTTGCCCTTTTTACAACTGGTGGATGTACTTCTCCCAATTACATAAAGGGAACCACAATACCCGATACCAAAAAAAATAGAGAGATCATAGATGTAATCGAAAAATACAGAAGAGCCATGATCAACAAAGATATTCCCGCCATTTTGGAAATAACTCATCCCGAGTATTATCAGCCTAAAATGTCAAGTGACGATATCCCCTATGATTACAATGGATTGATCAAAAGACTAAAAATGAGATTCAAGCAATTGAAGACAGTCAGGTTTGATATCCAGTATCGCAAGATCGAGTGGAAAGAAAATAAAGTCGGGGTAGAAATATTCATAGAAGCATCATTTCTACTGGAAATAAATAAAAATAAAGAATGGCGCAAAAAATCAGATTATATGCGGATAGATTTACGCAAGCATCAGGGACGCTGGAGAATTATCAGCGGTTTATAGTTTTTGTTCAAAGCGATAAATTTTTATCAATTCTGTAAATATTTCACTTCTCAGTTTTTTTAACTCTTTCATTTTTTTCCGCCTTCCCATTGCAACTCTGTTAGTCAAAAACACAGCACCGAAATTCCATTGAGGGACAAACCAGCAAGCTGTTCCTGTAAAGCCCAGATGTCCAAAAGCGAGGTTGGCAGGCCAGAATTTTCCGGTACTGGAATAGCCTTTCGGTGAAGGTTTGTCCCAACCGTTTACATGGTGGTTGGCACAACCTTTGGGGAAAAGCTCTTTTACTGTGCGGTGATCAAGAAAATTAGGCAAATCAGAATTTTCCCGGTTGTAATAAAGACAGAGGGCTCTCAGTATTGTTCCAACTCCCCTCAGGCTGGCAAAAAGCCCGGCATGAGCTGAATCAGGACCGAGTAGTTGACAATTTTCATCATGAACCATGCCCGAGGAATGTTTTTTCCGGGGTTCGCTGTTACTGGCAAGATTATCTGTGTTTTTCAGAGGAAAAAAATCGATTTTATCTCGAGAAGACAGTAAATGATAGAAATATTGGCAAATGCTGTTACTCCAGCTTTTGCCTGAAAGGAAATTGAATAATTGCCCCAGAATAATAAAACCAGGATCACTGTAGACAAATTTTTTGGAAGGATCCGGTTCGAGTTTGGTAATTATTTCAAATGCCTTTTGAGGATGATTTGTTTTTTTGTAGAGGGGAAGATAGGCGGGTAACCCAGATGTATGGTTGAGAAGTTGTCTAATTGATATTTTGCCAAATTCGCTATTGCAGTTTTTGAACAATTTGTCACTATAGAGATTAAGATTATGATTGAGGTTAAGTAAACCCGATTTTTTAAGGTGAAAGGCAAAAAGACTGGTAGCCAGTGCTTTGGTGAGAGAAGCAAGATCATACATGGTAGAATAGTCGGTTTTCCTGTCAGTATTTGCGGGATCGAGATTACCACTACAGGTTTCAAACAGTTTATTCTCCACAAAATAACCAACACTGAAAGAAGAAGCAATTTTACTCTGCCGGGCTTTTTGGAGAATCCGTTCTATTTTTGTATTTTCCAGTTTGTGATAGTTAAAATCAAGTTTCATATTTGAATGCAGGTTAGTTTTGAACGTAAGAAATCTAGGCAATTATAACATAATTAAACGCATAGGTCTTGGGGGCCTTTCAGAGATCTTTCTCGCTGAAATAAATGCCGGCCGCGGGATGTTAAACCAGAAAGTCGTTATCAAAAAACTTCTGCCTCATCTTACCGATAAACCAAAGTTGAAAAACCTCATCAAAAGAGAAGCATTGCTGCTCTCTTCCCTGAACCATGCTAATATTGTCAAAGTTCTCGATGCAGGAGTGGACGGCGAGGGTCATTATTACATGGTGCAGGAATACATTGATGGCTACGAACTCAGAGAAATCATTGATCTTGTCAGAGAAACCGGGGAGATTCTTCCGGGTTCTATTTTATATTATCTTACCGATCAAATTTTAAGAGCACTTGTTCATCTCCATGAATTGAGCAATAGTGCCGGGCAATCTTACAATCTGGTCCATCGAGATATTTCTCCCACCAATATCATGGTTTCAACCAGCGGTAATGTTAAATTGCTTGATTTCGGTTTGGCCAAAAAAGCGGTTGATATCACCGTAGGTGGCAATCTTACCGGTAAACTGCCCTATATGTCTCCTGAACAATTAATGGGCAGACCCATTGATCCCAGAAGTGATATTTTTTCTCTGGGAACTGTTCTTTATGAATTAGCGAGCGGAAAATATCGTTTTAATGCTAAAAATGATCTGCTCATCATGCAAAAAATCAAAAAACAGCAATTTACATCACTTGTTGAGCTTGATACAAATCTGCCGCCGGAATTCATCCAGATCATTGAAGGAGCAATGGCTTATGAGCTTGATTGCCGGTATCGTTCCTGCAGGGAAATGTTTCATGATTTCAGTAAATTGCCTATTCGTTATCCTGAGTTCATGGATGGCAGAGATGAATTGGCAGATTTTCTCGATTATAATTTTGGTGCCACCAAAATTCAGTTAGCTCCGGATATGGAGGAAAATATCGAGCTTACCCTTGAAACTACAATTCCTCAGAAGTCGATTGAAATGAATCGAAATGAAATGGCTAAATACCGGCAAGATTTAAATAATGTTGAAACAGTTATCCTTAATTCAATTACCCAACCTGATTCCAAAATCGACAATTTTGATCTTGATACTTTGGAGACCAGAATATTAGGTAAAAATATGAAAAATGAATTTGAAGAAGATTATAAAGGAAAAAAAATATCAGAAATTCATCCTCTTCTTGATGACAAACCCGTTAAAAAAGTAGAAAATTCCGAATTGTTTAATCAAAAACTCCTGAAATTCATTATTGCCATCACAGTTTTGGCAACCGCGGTTATTATTCCTTATTATATATACAACCAGAAAGAAGTTGTTGAACAGCCAAAAGAACTGCAACTTCTTGGTAAACCAGAGGGAGCCCGGGTATTTATTAATGACCGGGAAGTTGGAAAATTGCCAATAAAAATCAATCTCAAAGAAATCCGGGGAAAAAAACTCAAACTTGAAATTAAAAATGAAAATTATTTCCCTTGGCAGAAAACTTACTTGCTTAGTGAGCACATACCCAAAAGTAAAAAAATCAACCTGCGTAAATATGTTCTGGAGTTGAGACTACTCTCTGATTATCCCGGCATGAGAGTAAAAATTGATTCTGACACTGATAAGAAAAAGGCAAAATCCCGCAGAAATAAAAAGGGAGAATGGCTTTATCTGCCTCTGATTATAAAAGATCTTGAACCAGGTTCACTTTTTGAAGCTACTGTTTTGTGGAAAAAAAAGAAGTATCCACTTAAAATTAATTTGCCAAAACAAAGTTATCACCAACTTAAAATCACTCCCCAATTGTTGAAATAAATTGAATATTTACCTCAAGTTCACGTAAGAGTAGCTATGGCAGGCAAAGGGCTTTTCCAAAAAGGTAATTAATATGCTAAAACTTCTACTTTTTGTTTCTGCAATTGGTATTTTCAATTTTTCTTGTGCAAAACCCCAAAGATATATCAACCGAGGACTATTTGGCCGAGCTGAAAAATATTGCTATTCCCTGGCCGGGCAAAACCAAAAAGATTGTTTTTTCAAGGTGGGAAAAGCTTTATTTGAGAAGCAAAAATTTATCCATGCTTCTGATTTGTTCGAAAAAGCCGGCTCCTCAGAAATGGAGAATAAGTGTTATCTCGCCTTGGCGGAAAAAGCAGTAAACACAGGAAATTTTGATTATGCCGGCAAATGGTATCTGAAAGCTAACCATCAGAAACAGGCCAGACAATATTTTGAAAAGGAAGCCCGAAAATTATTGAAAAAGGGAGAGTTGAAAAAAGCGGCCCGTTTTTTTGGAAAGGCTGATAATCAGGAGGAATTCAAAAAAACAGTGCTGAAAGTCGGAAAGAAGATGGAAAATAAGAACAATCTACACTCGGCTTTGCAATATTATAAAACTGTCGGAATTGAAATGAAACCCATATATCAAAGATTTGCCAGTCATTATCTGAAATATGGCAGAATTCATGAAAGCATGAAGTGTTTTGACCTGGCTGGGGTAAAACCTGAGCAATATTATAAAATCATTGGGGAATATTTTTTGCAAAAAAGAGATTTCAACAAAGCTCTGTCCTATTTTCTGAAAGCCGGAATCCCCAGGAAAAAATCTTTTGAACTTATAGCTCAAAGCGCCTTGCAAATGAAGCTCAGAAGCAAAGCCGAAATATATTACTATTATTCCGGTTTGTCCAAATCTGAAATTCAACTAAAACTAGCCAAATATTATCGGGCTCAAAATCGTTTTTATCTGGCGGGTGATTATTTTTTAAAATCCGGTCAACGCAACCAGGCTGTTTCCATGTTTCAAAAGGTTTTAAAACTCGGTGAAAATCTACAAAATTCTTCCTATGCTCTGATCAAATTAGTCAAATTGAAAGATAAGCAAACAATTACCAATCTGGAAAAATATACCGGCAGCAACAACAAACATTTAGCCGGGGCGGCAGAATTATATTCAAAAATTACAAAAAACAAAAAATTGAACACAACTATTCTTGTTTACCATCCTTTCGGCAAAAAAATGAATTCGAAAAAATGGAAAAATATTATCAAACTACCCAGGATAAGTCCGAATACAATCGTTAAAAAAATACCTGTATTAGCCCGAGGTTATAAAAAACAAATCAGGATTAGATTCGGTAAAAAACGAGTTTTTATGTGCAAGTATTTTTATAAAGATTCAAAGTGGTTGAAAAAAATAAAAGATACAGGAAAATATGACCTGATTATTGAAACCTTCATGAATATAGATCTGGTTTCCCCCAAAATATTAACTAAAAAAGTTATCAAAGCCAAACAAGGTGCAAATAAACGGGAAAAACAGAAAACTTCTAGAAAAAGTAAATATTACGGTACTGAAACCAAAGCCAGTTATCTCCAACTCATAAAAGTTCATATTCCCTCTTTGTTCATTGAAAAATCCTTTCAGACCTTGATGAATTATCAAGAATATCCCTTATTAAAGAAAAAAGATTTATACAAACTGAGAAACAAAATAATAGCCAAATGGACAGCAAGATGGAAAAATAAAAATAAAAAACTGAAAAATCAAATTCTCAATCTTTTCAAAGAAGTTTTTGTTATTACTACTGATTCGGAAGGAGTATAAATGAATAAAAGAATGAAACTATCTCTTGTTGGTGGAGCCTTTTTGGGAATTCTCTGTGTAGCAGGGGCGTATGTACGCTCCGGGTACACGGCTTCACCAATTTTTGTATTTTCACTATGGTATAATCGTGTCATTCTAGGCTTGCTCGTAGGTGCACCTTGGAAGGTAAAATCTAGAAGTAAAGTATTACTTCGTGGTGCAATTTTGGGACTTTTGGTTTCTTTTGCTTTTTACGCCACTACAGGATTTATAGACCATATTAGTTTTGCAGCAGGGATTGTTTATGGTGTCATACTTGAGTGGTGGCTCTTTCGGTCTTAAAAACTCTGGAATGATCCCATACCCCTTAGATATGTCCTGGTATTTGGGGTATAAAATGATATTGTGCCATGTTTGAAAGAGTAGTTGATTTTTGCTTGCAGAATTAATTTGATTACTCTGCGGCATGAAAATGTACGAACCCTGAGCCGGAAGGGGAATGGGAGGTTTTGGTGCGTTTGTCGTAACGCATAATTCCCATGAAGAAATCCCCTGAGGGAAAAGAAATTACTCTCTGCGTGGTCATGAATTGTCGGGTTCCGGCGAAGAGGACGCTGAGGGGATAGGCCTTAACCAGTTTTAGATCCCTGGGGCGATATACTTTAACCCCCTTCAAGGAAAAGGCGTAGAGGAGTTTCTCTGTTTTTGAGAAATGCAGGTGATAAACGCCGTAGCCGTTATAAAAGCTCTTCACCTTCTTGCCCGTAGACGTATTTATTTTATATATCTTACCAAGTTGGTGGGAGCAGATATAGAGCCATCGACCATCTTTGGTGAAGATAGCGCCGTAGGTTGTGACCGGAGTATTGAACTTCACTTGTTTTGAACTGTCTACATCAATTATAAAACCTTGGGCACCGGGTGAAGAAAGGTAACCATGCGGTTTTTGCTTACTGCGTTCGTCATACTCCACCACCAGCAATTTTTTCAGGTCAGGGCTTGTAAAGGCATGGGGAAAAGATGACGACCTGGAACCCTTGCGGATAGGCATTTTGAGTGTGTAGCGCCAGGTTATCTTTCGAGAGGTGAGGGTGAGACGTTGCAGTTGAGGATTTTGTTTTCTGCCTTTATTGTCGGGTTGTCTGGACATGAACATGATGTTTTTCCCCTTGAGGTCTACCCCCAGCGGACTTATCTTTTTACCATTCAGTTTGATACGCCAGAGGGTTTTGTTGTCTTTTATGCTCAGATGGATATAGTAGTAGGTAAATTTGGCATTTTTAAGGGTTTTCAAGTGACTGGAAAGGGAGTTGCTGCATTTTTTACACATAAGTCTACGGATCCGGGGAGACTTCACTGAGGAAGGTACGCATGAGCAGGGGTTTTTACTTTTTGCGTTCAATCGATTGGAAACAAGCAGGCCAGCTACACCTTTCTTTGGATTATAGTTAACCAGTCTGGCAGTGTGCCATTTTTTGGTGAGGCGCTTGAGATGAGGTAAGTTGGTCATAGATTTTCGTTTTAAATCATAGGCTTTCAGGGGTAAGGCCACAAATTTGGCACCCGGATTTAAGAGGTAATTTGTAGCGTTGGGTTTATACTTAGAAAGCCAGAATTTTGGCACCTGCTTATATCGAGTGATGCCTGGACGGATTTTAGTTTTTTCCTTCAGGGGAAGGGGCGGGGATGATTCAGGGGTGATCTGTTTTTTTGGGGTAGGCTTGGTGTTGCTCTTCGAATCGGAAACACGGACTTGCTCCTGTGGACCCTTTTTTTTGCGAGGCTCTTTCTCTGGGTATTTCATTGCTGCTCCCGAGGGGGATGAAACCGGTGGTGGCGGTTTCAGATAATTGGGAGTTTCCTTTTGGGCAACTTCATCGTTTTGAGTGGCTTGGTTTTGAGTGGCTTCGTTTTCGGAGGCTTCGTTCTGGGTGGTCTCGTACCCTTGATGGGGTTCCTGGTTTGTTTTGGGTGGTGATGTCTGAGTGCGGACACATGAGAAGAAAAGCAGCGAAGTAAGGGTGAATAATGTTCGAATAATGATTTACCTCTTGACAACACATAATTATAATAGTGTTGTGGTTATAATATAGATAGTTCCCGTCTGTAGATTGTCAAGTAATATTGTTCCGGCGTTTCAGTTTTCAATTTCGTCCACCTCTCTTCAAAGATGGTTCATCGCTAACTGAAAACGCAGGTTCACTTTTTTATGGTAATCTACACCGTCCAAGAAGTGGGGTTTTTGACTGGTGAAGAAGTTTTCCTCAGCTGCGCGGAGTAACTTCGCAGATATAGCCACCACTATTTCAAGCAGTTACGACAAAGCTGATGAGGTGAAATTCCGCATTCAGACGATGACTCCCATTTTTGGAATGGGAACTAACTATTGAACTTATCAAAAAAACAAACAATAATGAAATTCATTCCTGAAACATTTCGAGAGTTCATAAAACTTAAACTGAAATAAACTTGACTTTTAATGAAATAATGCCTTAATTGTTTTAATATAAAACGAGGCATGAGAACCATGAGAACCAGGAGGAAACAATTTTGTCCAAAAAAACAAATTATTTATCGGCGATATTCACATTAATACTTTTTCTTTCATCGGGATGTAGTGGAAAAACGAGTCAAGACGACAAAGAGAAAGAAGCAAACAAACAAAAACAAACAAAAACAAACAAAAAGGTAGCGGCTGAAGAGAAAGAGGATATGGGTAAAAAACCATGGGTGCTGAATATTGAAAAATCCACTATCAATAATGATGAGTACCGGCATGTAAGATGGACAGGGAAGAACATGCAGATGGTACTAATGTCTTTAAAACCCGGAGAACTTATAGATTTGGAGTTGCATCCCAATATTGATCAATTTATCAGGATTGAAAAAGGAAAAGCCCGGGTACTTATGGGAAAAAAGAAGGACAAACTTGATTTTGACAAAACCATTTCCGATGACTGGGCGATCTTGATTCCTGCCGGTTACTGGCACAAAATAGAAAATATTGGCAGTTCCAAACTGAAGGTATATACGCTTTATACACCACCGTCACATGAAAAAGGTACTCTCCATAAAACTTATAAAGAAGCAGCAGAACATCATCATGATCATTAAAATGAAGACGAGAAAGAGCGAAACCACTGAAATGGTATAATAGCGATGACTGAAAAACAAAGCTTACAAACAATCTTTTTTCCTGCAATGTGTGTCGTCGTTGGGGTGTTGATGATCATTACCCCGGGTTGTGGAGACGATGATGGCGACGGTGCTCCAAGGATCACGATTGATGCGGATGAGACCATGCTTGCATCGGATGAAGACACCATGCTCAATATCACCGTATCGGACAAAGAGGAACAGTCTGTAGAGTTGAGCACGGATGTTGGTTTTGTAGGTCTTTTTTCCGAAAAAAGTACAGTTTGGCAGACATCTTACGGGATGCTCGATGTGCCGTTCAGTTGCGGGGGAGAGACCGGCACCGCTACGGTGGAAGCATGGTGGCAAGAACAAGATATTTCATGTCAGATACAAATTGTCTGCGACTAACCGTATCCACCGCCGGTTGTGGTTGATTGTAGATTTTTTTATCTAACTTATTAATAGATTATTATGATTTATTATCTTGGTTTTGTTTTTTTGCAATTGTTTTTAACTCCCAATTCTATTGTCAACACAGAAAATTCAACTCAAAATTCTCCACATCCCAAACAAATTTCCACTGATCGAGTAAACTCAAAACCAGGGTCAGGCGAACCCAGCAAATCACTTGAAAACAAGTCCGGGAAAATTTCCAAAATAGCAAATAAATCAAATTGGACCGGCCCAGCTTCAATTGTACCGGGTTTATTAATATCGGGAAGTGGACAATATGTGGCTGGCAACAAGAAAGCTGCCAAAAAACTGTTTTTTCTTAATGCTGCCGGCATGGGTTTGTTTGCTGTTGGTGCAATTCCCCTGGCTTTATCAAACAGTTCTCGACATCTCAGTTCAATCGCAATTCCTCTTGCTTTGGCAGGTGGATTTACCATTTTGAACTCTCAATTTCTCGATAGTGTTGCCTCCTTCTACCTGACAGATTTTCTGGGAAAATTTCCCGGCAAAAATCCCTGGTTTGCTGTAGAATCAGGCTATTTCCACGTTGACGATCCTCAATTCAGCCATGAACATTTTCAAAAAAGTTCTGTAGATTTTAATTACCGCGTATTGTCCACCAAACTCACTTGGTGGAAGGATTATGCGGCCGGAACTTTTAAAGCCAGAACCAAATTGGGTTTCACTATTCTGGGTACCAATCCTTCGGAGTCTGCATCTCTTTACAGTTATCTGAGATTGTCCTCGGCTTTTTCCTGGCACAAAATTCCCGATGAAGAGCTCAAAATCCTGACAATGGAATTGTTTTTTGAAGGCCGTTATGATCACGGCAGCCTGGATAAAGCTTTTTCGGGAACTTTCAGCGAGTTTCAATTTGGCTATGCGCTGGAAAGTGTAAAATACAATTCCGGAGAAACTTATTTTTCCCAAGGGAACACCAAGGATTTCCTCATTTTTTCTTATGGTTTTGGTTGGTATCTCGGAGATTCCCGGAATAATCATGCAGAAATGATTATTTATTATAATCACCGCCAAGATAATTATGCCGGTGGTATGGAACTAAAAGTTTCCGGCGATGGCGTGGCCGGTTATGCCGGTTTGAAAACCCGATATTTTTTCTCCCGAGACTGGGGTGTTTATAGTGATCTTCACTACGGGGGAGGCCTGGGTATCGGTTTCGGTGTAATTTACAGGAGGATTAAATAATGAATTTACCCAAGTTACTTCTCTTGCTAATCCCCATCTTTTTTCTGTCAAGTTGTCTCAATGACTACGATAAAAGAGCCCGCCTCGATCTGAAGGTTGGAATTTTGGAAAATGAGTGGTCCAGTTGGCAGGTGGTAGCTGGGCTCGCCCAAATAAAAGAAGATTCTGATAAAAACACCATTACTCTCTGGGCTCAAGCACCTGCCTTCGAAATCGAATTAAAAACCGGCTCAATTCAAACTGCTCCCACACCTTTGCAGTTGATTTGCCACAATTGCCTGGCCACTTCCCAACTTAAGTTTATTTCTACCTCAGACTCTACTCCTTTGATTGACCAGATTCCCCGCACGGCGCCCACTGAAAAACAATGGAATATTACTAATTTGCAACCAGATTCCCAATATGTTTTACAAATAGGCGAAACCCAAACTGGATCCGAGCTTGCTTACAAAGTGGCTTTTTTCAGTGATATTCAAAAAGAAGGTATGCAAAATGTAGAAGATATTTTTGAAAATATCAATAATTATGGAGATATAAAATTTGTCATCAGTGCCGGAGATATTACCCACAGAGGCACTTCAGAAGAGATCGAGGTTTTCAAAGAAAAATTAAAAACCCTGGAAGTGCCTTTTTATACAACCAGTGGCAACCACGATGTTGGTTGGGGTGAAGAATTGGCCTGGCAAAAATATTTTGGTCGTAATTCCTTCAATTTTATCTATCGCAATACGGCTTTTTCCTTTGTAGACAGTGCAGATGCAACTGTCGCCCCCAAAGTTTACTCCTGGTTGGATAAATGGCTGGAGCAATCACTTGACCGGGTTCATATTTTCATCGCCCATATTTCACCCCTCGACCCGGTGTCCAGCCGACAAGGCTCCTTCAGTTCCAGACTGGAAGCTCACAAACTGATTGGAAAATTGGAAAGGGCCAAGGTCGATCTGGCGCTCTTTGGACATATCCACAGTTATTATTCCTACTCCCTGGGCACAATCCCCGCCTATATTTCCGGCGGAGGCGGAGGCAACGAAGAAAAACTCGACGGAATCAGCCGCCACTACCTTGTTCTCAACATAAATTCCCAACAAGTAAAAGGAATCGAACTGGTCAGAATCCCGTAGGTTATCTAGTTCCCATCCCAAAAATGGATATCATCGTCTGGCGACGGAAATTGAATTAATCTGCTTTGTCGTAACTGCTTGAAATAGTGGCAACTATATCGGCGCAGTTACTCCGCGCATCTCAATCCAATTTCTTCCCCAGTCAAAAACACCACTTCTGGGATGGGAACTATCTAGAGGGATTATGGGGTAAAAGCTTAGCTTTTGGGTTCGGGTTTATTATTCTGCCACTAAAGATATCCAAGCCGGTTTTATTATCTCTGATCCAAAAAAGGAAGGGGCGATTGATGTGTACTTTGGGAACAGGAGTTGTTTTGGAGCGAGTGCTTACCATTTGATTAATGGTTATTGCCGAAGCTGCAGCGGCCTCTGTGCCCTTTTCGTCAACCTTAAGTAAAGTTTTATGAAAAACATCGTCTATCACCAGTCCCGGTTTTTCTTTGGTAATTCTGGAAAAATCAGCATGTCTGGAAAAGGAGAGAGGTATTATTTTTTTTAAGATGCTGCCGAGTTTATAACTGGCTTTTAACTCGAATTTGGGAAGAAAAACCAAAAACCTTTTGGAATTAAGGGAATAAATCAGTTTTTGCAACATTTTATGATCCGTAGATTCCAAAGACAAACCAGAAGGGGGAAGATAGATAATAAAACTGAAGCGCCCCCCTTTGTATGGCAGAGATACCATTTGGGCACCATTGGAAAGTTTTGCCATTTTGCCGTTGATCGTTCCAGTCATGGTGTCGGTTTTTATTTTCCAGTTATCAGCGGGATAAAACTCCCTTTTAATTGTTTTTTTTCTGAAAGGAGTTTCCCATTTGGCCAGAAACCAGATGGCATTGGCGAGAACCGCTCTGGATAATTCATGAAAAGTGTTTTCAGGAATAAGATTATTGATTCGGTTATTGGTTTTATTGGCAACCCACTTGTTGATAGCATCAGTAACTTCTTGCGGTTTGTTAATAAAATCAACGAACCGGGGTTTGATGCCGTACCAGCTTTTAATATTATCCAACCAGGTTTGTTCAACTTCCATTGTTTTTTCCAGCCAAATCGAGTTGGCAAGTTTGAGTTTGAATCCCTCCGTTTGAGAAAGACTTTGTTGCAAAGCTCCCAAAATTTTGTGCTGCTCAGGGTAGGGTATAGTAGAGTTGAAAAACTCAGCCAGCTCTTTTTCAGTTTTGTTTTTTGCACCAGCCCAGGCCAAAGAAAAAGCCGCAGCTATGGAGTAAGGACTGATGATGATATTGCGTTCGGCCTGAATTGCAGATTGGGTCTCCCCACTTTTATCGGAATTGTCAGGGTTGGTTTTATCCAGTTCGCCAGCAATTTTTTTGATTACATTCCACCCCATCTGATTAATACCATGATAAAGTGATTTTTTTGTACCTTTCCTGGGTTTTTCAAGTTTGACGGTATTATTGGAGTTTGTAGTACACCCCAAAAAAAAGATCATAATTAAATGGATTGATATAAACCGTTTCATATTTTTCTCCTATTGCCT
>JAWLEA010000178.1:0-5412 GCA_041686345.1 Polyangia bacterium
TTATTGCTGAGGATTAGAATATTATCTGCGTTCTCTGGAGGACAAAAGAACCACATCTCTGAGTTGCTCTTTATTCTGGGCTTCGTGCCAACGTTTCTGAAAGTTTTCTTCCTGAACAATATGAGCTATGTTCATAAGTGCCCGCAAGTGGAAATTGCGCTCATCAGGGGAACCAACCAAAGCAAACATGGTATGTATCTTCGGATGAAGTTCGGAGAACTTGACTCCTTCCTTTGATCTTACCAGCACAATTTCAAAACGGTTTTTTCCTTCAACAATTATATGGGGAACAGCTAATCCCGGAGACATGACTGTAGATGATTCTTTTTCCCTCTCCATAAAAAGATTAAAGATTTTTTCTTCATCTTCATCCAGGCGTTCTGACAATTCTTCAGCCAATTTATGAAAAAGTTCCCTGGCATTAATAGATTCTTTAAGATCAAGGATAATTGCGTTTTTTATCAGTTTATCAAAACGATCAAATTCAACCGAGTCCCTTTCCAAAGAGATTGACCGCAGTTCATTTTCAATGTGGGCTCTTTCGAGGTGGTGAGAGGTAATTCTTTCTACGAGGTAAACCAGTGCCGATTCGTTATTGATTCGTTTTTGAACATAAAAAAGATACCAGAGCAGGGCAAAAACAATAAAACCACCGGTAAAAAGCAAGGGGACAGTTCCCATTTCAAAAATCAAAAAACCATAAAGAATGATGGCCGCAACTTGAAAAACAGGGAAAAAGGGAGTTTTGAAAACAGGACGATAGCTTTCAATGAGAGAAGTTCTCATGATAATGGTGGCCAAATTGATTAGAGCAAACATGAGAATCATCATGGTTGATGCAGTTTTGACAAGAGTCTCCAAAGGTAAAAAGGATACTGTCAAGGTGATAAATAAAGACGTAAATAGAATAGCAAGGTAGGGAGTGTCGAATTTCTTGCTGGTTTTGGAAAACAACTTGGGAATGAGTCCGTCTCTTGACATGGCCATGGGAGAGCGGGAAGCTGCCATGATTCCAGCATTGCCGGTGCTGGCGAAAGCAAGAAAAGCTCCAATGGTTACCACAATTTTTCCCACAAACCCCATTGAGTATTTAGCACCCAGGGTAATTGGGGTCAGGGAGTTTGATAATTCATTTCCTGGAACATTGCCGATGGTTACATAGATTATGAGCAGATAGAGGGTGGAGATGATGCCGAAAGCCAAAAACATGGAAAGGGGTATATTTCTACTTGGATTTTTAACTTCCCCGGCCACGGCAGTAACTTTGGTCAGTCCTCCGTAGGAAACAAAAACCATTCCCGCTACTGAAAAGACAGCAGTCCAACCTTTGGGAGTAAAGGGTTTGAATTGGTTAACATCAACAGATGGAAAACCAAGGGTTATAACCACCAGCAAAATGATAATCAGGGAAACCACCAGCAGGATTTGAAAAAGGCCGGTGCCTTTGACACTGAGAAGATTAAGAGCTGTAAATCCCAGAGTAAAACTGACTGCAGTGAGCTTGAGCCCTGTTTGACCAAATTCCGGAAAGAAGAAAATGAAAATTCCTCCAATCCCGATCAGGGCAAATGCTGTTTTCAGGGAGATGGAAAGCCAATCCAGCAAACCGGCAATGGTTCCCATCAGAGGACCGAGGCTGCGTTGGATGAAAAAGAAATTTCCTCCCGATCTGGGCATGGCTGTGGAAAGTTCGGAAATGGAAAAGACAGCCGGTATCATCATGAGAGAGGCAATAAAGTAAGAAAGCAGCATCCCCGGACCGGCCAAGTAAAAAGCAATCCCGGGAAGGACGAACAATCCGGAAGAAATCATGGCTCCAGAAGCTATTGAAAAAAGATCAAACAGACCAAGTTTGCGATTAAGCTTTTTTTTAAGGGATTGAGGCATAGGAAATTCACAAGAATTAGATTGATGGGAACTAGCAGGTTATTATTGAAAAAAATTGATTTCAGTTTTGATGCAGAGCCCGAGCCAGGAAGCCAATTTTAACGTTTTCTGGAGGAAAGAAGAACTACATCTCGCAATTGCTCGATATTTCTAGCTTCCATCCATCTTTGTTCAAAATGTTCCTCCTGAACTATGTGGGCAATATTCATCAGAGCTCGCAGATGGAAATTGCGTTCATCAGGTGAACCCACCAGAACAAAAATAGTATGTACCTTGGGATGGAGATCAGAAAAGATGATTCCCTCCTTTGAACGAACCAGAGCTATTTCAAATTGTTCTTCTCCGTCAATAATGATGTGAGGAACAGCAAGTCCCGGAGTCATGACGGTGGAAGAAGTCTGTTCTCTTTCCAGGAAAAGATTGAAGATTGTATCCGGGTCTTTGTCAAGGTCTTCTCCAAGTTTTTCCCCGAGAATTTTAAAGAGTTCTCTGGCGTTGATTTGATCTTCAATATCCAAAATAAGGGCATCTTTTACCAGGTGATCAAAACGATCAAATTCCACAGAGTCCCTTTCCAGAGAAATTGCCCGCAGTTCGTTTTCTATGTTGGAACGGTTCAAATGGTGGGAAGTGATTCTTTTGACAAGGTGAATAAAAGCTGATTCATTATCTATTTGGCGTTGGACATAGAAAACATACCAGATTAAAGCCAGCAGAATGAAGCCCCCGGTTATTAAAAGAGGAATATTTCCCATCTCAAAAATCAAAAAACCATAAACAATAATGGCTGCTATTTGCATATAAGGGAAAAAAGGAGCTTTAAAAGTAGGTCGATATCCTTCTATTTGGGAGGTTCTCATGATAATTACCGAAAGATTGCCCAGGGCGAACATGAGAATCATCATGGTGGATGCGGTTTTAACCAGAACTTCCAGGGAAAGAAACAGGACTGTAAAAATTATGAAGGTGGAAGTGAAAATTATGGAACTCATGGGAGTGCCAAATTTTTTGCTGGTTTTTGCAAAGAATTTGGGAATCAAACCGTCTCTACTCATTGCCAGAGGAGAACGGGAAGCCGCCATGATTCCGGCATTACCGGTGGTGGCAAAAGCAAGGGCAGCTGCAATTGTAATGATGATTCCCCCTACGGGTCCGATGGCATTTTTGGCAGCCAGAGCAACGGGAGTAAGAGAGCCTGATAATTCAGCCGGAGCTACATTGCCTACTGTTACAAAGACAGTGAGCAGGTAAACAAGTGAAATAATGAAGAAGGCCATAAACATGGCTCTGGGGATATTTTTGGTGGGGTCTTTGGTTTCTTCAGCTACAGCTGTAACTTTGGTGAGACCTCCGAAAGAAACAAATACCATTCCCACTACGGCAAATACAGCTGGCCAGCCTTTGGGGTTGAAGGGTTTGAATTGTTCAACATTGACACTGGGAAAACCGGTGATAATGAAGAAAGCCAGAATTACAAGCAGAAAAAAAACCAGCACAATTTGAAAAGTACCGCTGCCTTTGACGGAGAACAGATTGAGCAAAGCAAAGAACAAGGTGGTGGCGGCGGCAATGTAAGTGACCCCGCTGTATCCTATATCAGGAAAGAAATAGAGAAAGATGCCTCCGATTCCCAGGAGGGCAAAGGCTGATTTGAGACTGATTGAAAACCAGTCGAGCAATCCGGCAATGGTGCCAACCAGCGGTCCGAAACTTCTTTGTACAAAAAAATAATTGCCTCCGGATTTGGGCATGGCGGTAGCAAGTTCCGAGATGGAAAATACGGCCGGGAACATTAAAAGAGAGGCGATCAGATAGGCGATAAGCATGGCCGGGCCTGCAAAATAAAAGGCCAGCCCCGGCAGAACAAACAAGCCAGAAGAAATCATGGCTCCGGAGGCAATGGCAAACAGATCAAACAGACCCAGCTTTTTCTTTAATTTGGTTTTTGGTTTCATCAGGCCAGTCTCCTATGCTTGAAGGCTGTTTTGCTTGGTCAGGAAACCCCGAGAACTTCCAGGGCTTTCTGGTAATCCGGTTCATCAACAATATCTTGAACCTGCTCAGTGTAGATTACTTTCCCTTTGGAATCAAGAATAACAACTGCCCTGGAAAGAAGATTTTTCAAGGGGCCGTCAACCATTTCAACTCCGTATTTCTTACCGAATTCACCGGTTTCGTAATCTGAAAGTGTGATGACATTGTCCAGACCCTGGGCTCCACAGAAGCGATTCTGGGCAAAAGGCAGATCTTTTGAAATACAAAGTACTTTGGTGTTTTCCATTTTGCTGGCCATTTCATTGAATTTGCGAACAGAGGTTGCACAGGTGGGAGTGTCGAGGCTGGGAAAGATGTTCATTACTATTTTTCCGGGCTGGAATTTGGCAAGTTCAACTCTTTCCAATTCGCCGTTGACTAAAGTGAAATCAGGAGCTTTGTTTCCTTTTTCAGGTAATTTTCCAACAGTATTTACGGGATTTCCATCAAGTTTTATTTGAGTCATGGTTTTCTCCTTATGACAATTATAATAAAAGTAAATTTGAAACAACTACTAACTTGAATTAATTATTAACTGGAAAATGTCAACACACCAGGCAGGTTTTAAGGTTTTAAAGTTGGTTTGTCCAGTAAAGTATATAAAACCCCGTTTGGTATTTTGATATGGCGAAAAATGAAGAAAAAAGAGGAAAACTTTAGTTGAATTCTACTTGCAGGTAGTGGGTGGAGCAGGAGATGCAGGGATCATAGGAGCGCACCAGCATTTCAAGAGCCAATCTGATTTCGTCTTCTGATTTGCCGGCTTCTATCAGTTCTGGCACCAGCTTTTCGAAGTCCTTTTGAATATTGGCATGGTTCTGATTGGTAGGAATGATGCAATTACCTTTGATACAGATACCATCTTTGTCATATTCGTAGTTGTGGAAGAGAATGCCACGGGGAACTTCAACTGCAGCAGCTCCTTCACCATGAGTGGTGGGTTCAACTTTGGGCTGATAAACATCATAGTTGTCGTCTGCCAGCAATTCGTCAATGAGACCGAGGGTTTCATGAACACTGTGGACTACCTCGATGAGTTGAGCAACATTGTTGAAATAAGGATTGAAACACAATTTGTCCATGCCGAACTTCTGGGCCAATTTTTTAGCTTCGGGATGAAGTTTATCGTAGTTGTTGTTAACTCTGGCCATGGCACCGGCAGCATAACTATCCATTTTATTCTTGGTATACTTGGCGGTGGAAAGGGGGCTGACATATTCATTGGTGATGCTTCTGTAGTTGTCAACTTCGTAAACTTCTTTGGTTCCATCGGGCATTACAGTTTGAACTTTGCCTTCATAAAGACCATATTCATCTTCACTGTAGACTGCCATATATTCGGTTTCTCTTTTGAAATTGGGAATTTTGTCAGCTACTGATTCAATGGTTTTGATGGTTTCAAGAGCGTCAGGAACAAATTCTTCCACCAGACGTTTTTTAAGATTTTTCAACTCGTCTTTGGTGGGATACATTGACATTCCACCGGGAATA
>JAWLEA010000179.1:0-5403 GCA_041686345.1 Polyangia bacterium
TGAAGGTCATACATTGATCCCTTTTCTTGAGAAAATGAGCAGGAAGTTCAATCTGGACAAACCTGTTGTTATTGCTGATTCAGGCTTACTGTCAAAAAGTAACTTAACCGCCCTTGAAGAAAATGGTTACGAATACATTCTCGGTGCCCGGATAAAGAACGAAAAGGAGTCTTTAAAATCCCAAATTCTGGCTGCTGATTTATCAGAAGGAAAGAAATGTAGTTTTCCCAAAGGACCTATGCAGCGGCTCATTGTTAATCATTCCAAAGTCCGTGCACGAAAAGATGCTTACAATCGAAGTCGTGGGCTTAAAAGACTTGAGAATAAGATAAAAAAGGTCGTTTAACCAAAGCCAATATCAACAACCGAGGCTACAACAAATATCTTAAACTGGAAGGTGATGTATCGGTAAATATTGACTATGAAAAATATAATCAGGATGCCCGTTGGGATGGCGTTGGATATCACTGTGCGTAAAAGGGCTGAAAATGCACTTAAATTACAAAATGAATTGAAATCCCGGTTTGTTTCCATGGCATCTCATGAGTTTCGAACCCCTTTGGCCACCATTTTAATGGCCGCCGATTCGCTCGATGCCTATTTCCCAAAAATGAAAGAGGTGGAAATTCATCAAAAGTTGGGCCGTATAAAGTCGAATGTGGATTTTCTTAAGAAAGTAATGGAGAGGGTATTGGACCTGTCTCGTATAGAATCAGGGCGTATGAACATGAAAACCCTGCGGGCTGATTTTGCCGGATTTTTAAAGAAAAACGTTGCAGAAATTTCGCGTTATAAACAAACAGGCCATGAGATCAATTTCAACATTGAAAATGATAGAGTTGAATGTCTTTTTGATCCCCAAATGATGAAGCAGGTTATCTCCAATCTTCTCAGTAATGCCATAAAATATTCCGGTGAGGGGTTGACCATTACTGTTGATTTGCAACATGAAGAAAGAACGATACGGTTTTCTGTCGCCGATCAGGGAATCGGAATTTCGGAGGATGACGCCGAAAGGATTTTTGATCCCTTCCATCGCGGCGGGAATGTTTCAAATATTCGGGGTACAGGATTGGGGCTTTCTTTAGCCCGCGAAATTGTCCGCCTTCATGGAGGAGATATTTCTTTTGCATCCAGGGAAGAAGGGGGTACGATCTTTTATGTCTGGTTTCCTTCCGGATTGTGATTTTGTTCAATATATTTCTCATGGTACAAGGTTTTTCCCGCTTATAGCCTCCAGCCTCCAGCTTCTTCCATACGGCTGAGTTAACTAAATCTTACATCTGAAAATCTAATGGGCTATTAATTCGATGAATTTGGTGCAAAATTCAAATGAATTGCAATTTTTGATGGCCCGCATTACTTCGTAAACTGTTACCCCCTTATGGAAAGTTGTTGCTTGGTGGAATCTCATGATGCGGCATTTTCCAAATAAATTGAAGAACTTCTTTACTGCGTTAGAAGTGTTTTCTATAGGGAGATTTTTCCTGTTAGGCAAATTGTTTCTGTTGGAAAATGGACGGTAGTTATTCGCTTTGTATTTCTTTTTACGTTGATTATTCAAAATGATTGTTAATTTTGATAAGCCAAAAACAAAAGTATTGCATTCATCTATAAATTATATCATTTTTTGTTTAACATGAAAGATGGAAATGATTTCACTTTTAAAAGCGATTCAATTTGTAAAGATTTTTCAAAAAGGAGGAAGGACCCAACCTTGGTTGATTCAGGTGCAAGTTGAAGGAGGAAGGGTGCCTTATGTTGTTAAACTTTTTAAATCAGATGAAGTTGATAATGAAAATACTGTGGCCAGGGAAGTATTTGGCTCTTTGCTTGCTTCTGAATTTGATATTCCCACTCCTGATTTTGCACTAATTTATTTTTCTAACGAATTTATAGATACTTTACCCGAGTATGCTCGTAAGATTTTAAATTTCAGGGATTCACGGATGAAGTTTGGAGTTGTTTATTGTGCTAATAATCAACTCTTAAGTGCAGATTTGCCTTCGCATCAGTTAAAAAAGATGATTCATGAAACGGCAAATATTTTTGCTTTTGATACCCTGATCAATAATAAAGACAGAGGTAGATATAAAACCAATATTTTGGTATCAACCATTAGTGATGATTATTATATATTTGATCACGAAAGGGCTTTCAAGAGAATTCCTTTTTTGATTGATGAAATAAAGGCAAACCGGTTCCCTGAGGTATTGAAGCAACATGTGTTTTTTTCTTATTTGTCACACCGGAAAAATAAAATTGAGTTGTTTCAAACGTTTTATGAGTATTTGCGCGTTCTAAACCCCGAAATATTGAGCGATTACAATAGAAGATTGGAAGAGTATGATTTACATCATGGTGAAATTACGAAAATTATATCATATCTTTATATGCTTAAACAAAAGCCAGACTGGTTTGTTAAAATATTGATTGATAGTATTTCAAAATGAATGAGGGTGTTTTTAAATATTCGGTTTTACAATTTGTGCCATCGCAGGTTCTTGATGAGCGTGTGAATATTGGTATTCTCTTTTTTTTCCCAGAAGAGCATAAAATGAAATTCATTTGCCCTGATTCTTTGCATCGAATCAAGGCCTTGTTTCATAAAGTGAAGGAAAATAAAATTAAGATTTACCTTAATTTTATTAAAGAAAAAGTTCATGATTTAAATGACAATCAATCTTTGTTTTATTCCCGTTTCAATGAATTTGATGATTTGTTGAATTTTGTTGATAGTCAGGTGTTAAAGGCTGATGATTCCTCCCTGCAATTTTCCGAAACATTCCAAAGCCTAAAATATACCCAGGATTTAGATCAAATTGTTACGGATTTTAAAAGAGAATACTTTTCAGAATATTTTCAATACAAAAAGTACGAGCATATTTCAGATGCTGATCTACAACGAATATTTGAAAATTTTTTAAAAAACCGTGCTTCCCAGTTGGTTTCTAAACTAAAGAAAGACGTAAAAGTTGAAACTGAGGATCATCAGTTTACTTTTGATTTTGCTTGGCAAAATGGATCCTTAAATCTTGTGAAAGCCGTAAGTTTTGATCTAAAAGAGGCCCGGAATATACAGGAAAAATCCGTTTTGTTGTACGGAAATCTTGATTTGCTGCAGGAAATTTCTTCAAAAAATGATTACAGGTTTGATCTTTTAGTAGCCAAACCGGAAGATCAAAAGTTGTATCCGGCGTTCGAGAGGGCCCTCAAAACTGTTGATAAGGCCGGAGTGAAGAAGAATATTATTTTTCAGGATCAAATTGAAGAATATGCCAAACAAGCTATTGAATACTTATCTTTCCAATAAAAAATTTGTTCTCTGTGCGAGCAAATATATTTTTTCCATCACTATCCCTCCTGATTAACAATGTCATTGCGAACGGAGTGAAGCAATCTCCCACTGTTTACATAAATTCCCCGGACAATAGTGATTTATAAATTAAGGAAATGTAATGCCTTCTTGATTTTGTTGATTAGAACCTTGTTTTCATGAAGAAACGATTGCCTCTTTTATGTCCCGGTTGCAAGTCAGAATTAAAAGTGAAAAGTCTTTATTGCGAAAATTGTAAATCCATATAACCGGTTCCTTTAACTTCTAACCCTCAGCATCCAGCTTCTAACTTCATCTTCCGCTGCCCCCCTGACTTCTATGAACGCCTGTTCACCTTCTATGAATGACTTACCGACTTCTATGAACGGCTGTTCACCTTCTATGAACGATTGCGCGACTTCTATGAATACCTTCCCGACATCTATGAACGGCTGTTTACCCTCTATGAACGATTACGCGACCTCTATGAATGACTTACTGACCTCTATGAACAGTTGTCTGACCTCTATGAACGATTGTGCGACTTCTATGAACGCCCGGGCGATACCTGTGAAACCCGTATCGACCGGGTTTCGTGGGTCGATACGGGTTTTGTGAAAACTGATTTAATCTACGATGGTTCGTGCCCGTGAATATTCGTCGTAGAATGTGGAATTTGAGATTTCGAAACGCTTCATCAAAGCATCCAGCGAGTTGTTCAGGAGGTTGTTGGCATTGTCGAAAAGCTCATCCAGGCTGCCCGTGGCCGCATAAGCCTTGTTTCGGATATTTCGGGGTTTACCGACCAGGGTTTTGAAATCATCCAGCGTGGTCTCGGTTTCATTGAGCATGTCCTCGTTGACATTAAAATCTTCATAAGCGTCCATGTTGTCCCGTATGGCATCGATCAATGGTTGCACCAGGGTCTCCACCGAAGCTTCCCTTGCCCGGAGAATGTTCGATTTGGTAACTTCGAGTTCTCCCGGATGCGGATTGTCGTCAAGTGCATTCCGGGCCCTTGTAATTCCTGACAAAACGGCCGCTTTCATAGCCAGTTTTTCCAGTGCTCTGTTTTTCTGTTCGGTGACCGATGCACTCGAAGGATTGGTTTTGCTGTCCAGTTCCTGAATTCGCTGAACGAGTTCATCCAGTTTGTTTTTTACCTGCACCATAACCGGAATTGAATTCCACAAATCCGTGTTTTGGTCCAATGTCTCCTGTGTGTTCAGGAACATTCTGAAATGTTGATTTTGTCTTTGATTCATAACAAAATAGTTTAAGATTAGAATTAAAGAATATATAAATTCACGCACCGGCCATCGGGGCCGCGCGTTAACAAACCGTTACAATGCGCCACCCAACCGTGTGGTTTTACACCAAACAGGATTTTTACCGAATATTGAAAAGAAATGAATGATTCAGAATACGTGAATCTGGTATTCTGTAAAGCAGATAAGATGTGTTGAATGGATGACATGGGCTTGGGTTCTAATCTAAAATGTTGAACGCTAATGTATACAAGTATTAACAAAGAATCAATTTAAATTATGATCATTGCATAATATTTGGAGGGTGGAGGTGTTTATATCATATTAATTATCATTTAAAACCCTATTGCCCATGAATGAAAAATTCAACAACAAATACCGACGGGGATCCCATCGTTTTCCGGAATGGAATTATGCAGGCGACGGAATGTATTATATTACCCTGGTTACACAAGGAAGAGAATGCCATTTAGGAAAAATTGAAAACGGTGAAATGCATTTTTCTGATTTTGGAAATATTGTGAAACATGAATTCCTGAAATCATTTGAAATGCGGACCGAATTGTTCCTGGATGAATATGTCATTATGCCCAATCATATCCATGCCATTTTGATTTTGATTAATCGGGATGGGACGGGCCGGAACAATGGTGATATACGTGATTCACACGATGATGATGGTCGTGGGTCGCACGGCGATGATGATGGTCGTGGGTTGCACGGCGGTGATGATGGTCGTGGGTCGCACGATGGCGATGATGGTCGTGGGTTGCACGGCGATGATGATGGTCGTGGGTCGCACGGCGATGATGATGGTCG
>JAWLEA010000038.1:0-23489 GCA_041686345.1 Polyangia bacterium
AACTAAAAAAGTTTCGCTCTGTTACTCACAGGATTTGCAATATAGAGGTTTTTTCCCGTCTGTCAACCTATTACTCATTTTTTTTTGAAAAAAAGTCAAACACCAAACAAACACCGATATACAAGGAAACAAAAAAGTCAAAATCGACGAAAAAATTTAATAATTAGGAAAAATCTACTCAAAAATAAATAGGAAATGGAACAAAATGCTTCTTTACTGATAAAAGAATGCTTTTTTACTGATAAAAAGTGAAAAGGATCTGATCCGTAGAAATCAAATTCCCAGATAATATACCAGAATGGGGGGAGGTTGACTGAATGAGAAGTTTGCCTCAGATGCGCAGAGTTTGATGTTTTTTCAACTCATTCAATTCTTTAATCCACAAATAAATATGATGTTCTTATTTTTTTCTGAAAAAAATTAACATCATGATTGATTTTCTCCAATGCTACTTGTTTCCCCTGAAAATTAAATTTTTAATTGATATATGAAATCAGAAAAGCTTTTTGCGTAATTTGCGAAAATCAGCAAATCTGGAGTATTTGCTGGATGAACCCAAGATAACGAAAGCAACAGGTCCTACATTTTTAATCTTAACGACGGTGGCCAGACAATAACCCGCAGAAGAATTAAAACCGGTTTTTCCCACTACAACTTTGCGCTTCCTGGTTAGGAGATTGGTATTTCTGTAGGTTATTTTTCTTCCGGTTCCTACTTCTTTGGCAACATAAGAAGCTTTGGACATGACAATAGACAAAACTCTATTCAGGGAAGCAGCCTTGAGAATATAGAGAATTTCTTTGGCTGTACTTACATTGTCGTGATCAATCCCAGTGGGTTCAACAAATCTGGTTTGTTTGAGTCCCATCAATTTTGCCCTCTTATTCATTTCGTCCACCAGTAATTCAGGATTCAAGCCAACCGCCCGCCCCAATGCCGGCACTGCCCGGTTATCAGATCCCATAACAGCGGCATGAAGAAGATCGCGATTGGTATAACTCTTTCCAATTTTTAATCTGGTTCTGCAACCACCTTTGGCTACCAGCCAGTCATTTTTAATCATAGTGGTTTTTTTGTCCAGAATGAGACCTTTCTCCAAAACTACCAAGATAGCCATAATTTTGGTGATGCTTGCTATGGAACGTACTTTGGTCGCCTTTTCGCTGGAAAAGACCTTCTTGCCGTCGAGTTTGGCAACATACCATGCTTTGGCCCGCAATTTTTTTTTGGCCGAAACCATTCGGGGTTGAACAGAAACAACTAGTACTGACAAAAGAATTAAATTTTTGAGTATTTTCATATCACTGAAAAGTATATTAAAAAAGACTCAAAGAGCAAAAATTTAACCATTTTTTATGCAACCCTTTGTATATGCAGATAATTTTCAACTATTAGAATGGGGGTTATTCACTTATATATGCTGGGCGAATAATCATTACCATCTTTGGCAAATTCGGAATTTGTCATTTTTATTTTGGAGTTTTTGCTCTTCAGGTAGTTTTTAACTTTTGCTACGCTATGTCCTACGACATCTACAGCTTTTTCAAGTTCCGGTATGGAAACGCTGAAACGTTGACTCCAATAATTTCTTTCTTTGGGATATTGTAAATTAATCATTTTTGGGTCTTCAGGTACTTTTTGATTTGTCATTTTTCCTCCTCAATTGGAAACTTTATGGATTTAACTAGTTCCCATCCCAAAATAGAAGGTCACTGTCTGGCAACGGAATCTGGATTCATCTGCTTTGTCGTAACTTCTTGAAATAGTAATGGCTATATCTGCGAAGTTACTCCGCGCATCTGAAACCAGTTTCTTCACCAGGCCAATAACCCCCATTCTGGGATGGAAACTAACTAAAAAATACAATAATACAATAACTTATATTTAAGATAATGATTATATCGCTTTTGTAAACCCCTGCTGCTGAATTCAGTAATAGATATGACTCTATTTGAAGAAGTTATTCTATGCAACTGAGCCAACCTTTTTATTCAATCAAAATAAATCCAATCCGGGCTGGAAACCAACTATATTCTTCAAGTTTTTTCCAATAAAATCGGGAGGAAGAATCTGAGAATCAATAAAAAGTAATGAAAGCATTGAAAAAGTATAATTAGAAGGGTAATGTCAAACAGGTAAAATATATTTTGGAAACTAAATTTATTTAAATATTTTCATTAATCTTACAACAATGAGGTAATTTTAATTATGTTACTGACTTCCTTGTTTTTATCAACCATGCTCCTTCCTTCAGCTCCCAAACCCCAACCTTTTTCAGCCGGTACCGATCTCACCATTGAAATGGGCTATTTCGACGGCATGCGTTATACTCCCGACGGCATCCGCCTGGGAATAGGCATGCTGACCCAGCGTCAGGGACAAAGAAGATGGAATTACGAAATCAATTATGTAGATGGCAAAGAACATTGCCGGGACCATGCGGATTATTATTGTGGAGACAACTGGTCCCTCTATGGATTTGGCGGGGTAAACTATGATTTTCCCATTTCCGCTGATCGCAAATTCTTCGCCTCCCTTACCGGTGGTTTTTTTCTGGGCATATCCAATTATGACAGATATTACTGGTATTATGACGATAATTATTATGACGACGACGATCTGGCCGTCATGGGTGGAGTCATGGGAAAAGCAGCTTTACATTATGAATTTGAATTCTTTCGCCTCGGGGTTGGTCTGATGGCAGGTATTGGTCCCAGCATCGGCTCCGAAAGCGGTCTCGAAATATACAATCCCTTCAATCTTTATTTCAGTTTCCACTGGATGTTTTAAACCGGATACTTTCCAAGCTACAGTAATTATAAGAAAAAGAGGGGATTGACAACTCAATAATCTTGTTTACCTTTCTTTTATGTTGAAAAATAAATAGAAAAATCAGGGTAACTTGATTAACAACTGAAAATTTAAATGGATATTTAATTTTTTTGTCAATTCCCTGTAAATTCAAACTTAATTTCTGTTAATATTCATGAATCATCAATTTGGAGGTTCAACCAATGAAAAAACTACTTATTTTAGTTTCAATTGTTCTGCTAGGTTTCAGTGCCTGTGACGACTCTGACAACAGCAATAATGCCAACAATGTCAATAACACCAACAACACCAATAATACCAACAATACCAACAATACCAACAATACCAACAATACCAACAACACCAACAACACCAACAATGTCACTTGTGATCCAGCCTGCGAAGATTGGCAGGTTTGCAACAATGAAGGTATTTGTGAAGCAGCCGAGGGCAGATGTGCCACTGCTGCTGATTGTGATGGAGAAAATGCCCTGTGCAAAGTTGATACTCATGAATGTGTTGAATACCCCACTTGGAGAAAACTGAATGTTCTGATTCAGGATCCCGTAGTCAACGGTTCAAGCATCATGACTCCCGTCGATGGTATTTCCTATGCTTTCAACCCTGAAAACAACAATTTTGTAACCCAAATGGGACATGATGTGGACGATAGTAACATCGGATTCATCTGGACCATCGATGAAATAGCCGAAACCCACACCAAACTGGAATTATCCGGTGAATTCTTTGCTGAAGTTGAGAATTTCTGCAATAATGAAAATTGGTGTCAATTTATTGGCTATGATCCTGATAATAATGAATATATTATTACCGGCCCCCGCGCTTCAGGAATTATGAGAACAGATGACAGCGGGAATTCTGTTATTACAAGTGTTACCGGAACCCAACCCGCAAACAGCAATATTTCTTACTCCCATGTTTTTGACTGGGAAAACCGAAAATTGTATGTATATGGTTTTATGACACCTTCAGGAGCATCTTCTTCCCTCTTCGAACTTGATCTTGATACCGGATTGTGGGAAGAACACCCAACCAGTCTTCCCGAAGTCTATGCAAATTGCCTTGCCTACGAACCATCAAATAATCTTCTCTACAGTTTTGGCGGCAAAACTACAGATGACGGTGGAGAAACTTTTTATGAAACCGACTTGGTTTCAGTTATCAACCTCAACGATGACACCGTTGAACAATACACACTCGATCCAGACATTGGACCACGTTCTTCCATGGGTTGTGTCTACAGTGGACAACTTGATCGCCACATTCTTTTCGGTGGTAACAGAATTCTAGATCTTCACAATGAAATTGATAATGACTACCATAATGATTTGTGGGCTTATGATTCGGCCACCCAAAGTTATACCCAATTAATGCCCACCGAAAACATAGGTACTTTTGAGGATCCTGATGAATATGGAGATCAGGCTTTTACAGGTAATGAAAATGGGCCGAATTTTGGCAAAAACAGAGGTGTAATGCAACTGGATTCAACCAACAACCGCTTGATGATCATGGGCGACGTCCCAATTTACACCCATGAACAACTCTATTTCCTCGACCTTGAGTGGGTCAACCTCTATCTCCAACAGAACTAATATTTCTAACCCCATAGCTTTTCTGTACCTTTTAAAAAATCCTTTTAAAAATTTTCAGGGAGGTTATCTTGAAAATAATTCAAGGATAACTCAAGGAGTTAAACATGAATTCAACCTTCAAAAAAATTAAAAATAACGACAAATGCCTTTATGGACCTCGCAAAGCAGTTTTCACAGGATTTAAAACCGAAGCGCAACCAGAACTGATTAAGATATTGGAAAATGCGGGGTTGGCCGATCTGCCTACAGCCTGGCCCGGTGAAACTGAGAAAGAATTAACCCTGGATGAAATTTTTACTTGTAATGATAAATTAGGCTGGGGCAAAAATTCCAAGCTTTGCCAAACAATTATTGTAGGCGGGATCTCCCAGAAACAACTCAAAGATTTTATGGATCTCATGAAAAAAAGTCACTTAAAATACCCCCTGTGGGCAACTCTTACCCCTGTTTCCCAAAAGTGGAAATTGAAAGAACTCCTCAATGAATTAAATAAAGAAGATATTGCTGTCAAAAGCTGGCTACGACTGCAAAAATTAAAAAAACAAAATGCCACTCCAACTGAAGATGATTCCTGATTTCCCCTTTAGAACTTATTGTCCCAAACTATGATTATTCAGCCAAGTTTTAGATACTTCAATCAGTTTCCATTTCAATTTTTTTGTTTAAAATATCCAGGGTTTTTTGAGCTGCTCGCTGCTGGGCCAGTTTTTTGGATTTACCTCTACCCTGAGACAAAATCTGTTCTCCAACTCTCACCTCAAAAACAAACACCTTTTCGTGTTCCGGTCCTTCCTTGGAAACAAGTTTATATACAGGGAGACTTTTAAAATGCTCCTGAGTGAATTCCTGCAATGCCGATTTAAAATCACCTACCCTTGAGGATACACTTATGGCACCTGGCTCAAACAGATTAAAATCCCCCTGATAAAGCTGGTCTATAATTGCCAGGACAGTATCAAAATCTGAATCGACAAAAATTGCTCCGATCACGGCTTCAAAACAGTTGGCCAAAAGAGAATCTTTTTCTCTGCCTTTGGACATCTCTTCTCCTTTGCCCAATTTCAGATAACTGCCCAGTCCCAACTGTTCGGCTTTGGAACTTAAAAAGGATTTTTGTACCAGAAACGCCCGCTTTTTAGTTAAAAACCCTTCGGAAACAGCTTTACTTTTTTGATAAAGTCGATACCCAACCGCCAGATCCAAAACAGCGTCTCCTATATATTCAAGTCTTTCATTGTGCTGAACTTCTTCCCGACCGGGTTCACCCACCCAGGAGCTGTGAGTTAATGCTGTTTTCAGCAATGATTCATCTTTAAATCTGTATTTTAATGCGTGCTGCAATTCACTAATTTCTTTGATTGAATCCATAAATATTCCTGCTTGTTTTTATACTTCTATCTCATTGGAAAGTTCACCGACATATGATTTCAACATCATGGAAGATACCTGATTCATATCGTTGGTCTGTCCCAAAATCCACATTAATTTTACCAGAGCTGTTTCCGGAGTCATATCCATGGATGGAATAGCTTTGGCATCCTGAACAGATTTCCCAACTCTGTATAAACTGAGTTTGGTAGCTCCCAAAACACACTGAGTACCTATGATCACCGGAATATTTCGCCGAGTCGCTTTTTTGATTATTTCTATAAGATAATTGTCTGGAATCACCGGAATATTTCCAGTGCCATAACCTAAAATCACCAACCCTTTATGAAGATCAACAGCCGCTTGCAGAAATTCTTTTGAAAATCCGGGATACATTGTAACCAGAGCAACTTCAGGTTCAAGGTTAGGCAGATAAAGCAGCTTGCGTCCAGATCGGCGACGAGCACGGCTACGGCTGATTCTCATGGTCAGCCCAATTTCACCTAAAGGAGCTTCATTGATAGATTCAAAAGCTTCAAGGGAAAAAGCTGAAATTTTGCGAGCTCTGACTCCTCTGATAATTTTGGAACCAAAAACCACAACAACTTCGGCCAGATCAGAAGCTGCCACCCGGAAAGAATTAACCAAATTTCTCTTGCCGTCGGAACCTATCATTCCAGTTGCTATCTGAGAACCGGTCAATACAATCGGTTTATCAAGCTCATGGAAAAAAAAGGAGAGAGCTGCAGCTGTATATGACATGGTATCGGTACCGTGGGTAATTACAAATCCTTCATATTTGTCGTAATTGTTGACAATTGTCTGGGAAAGCAAAGTCCAGAACTGCGGAGCAAGGTTTGCACTGTCATTTTCGGTGAGATTGAGCATGTTAACTTCGGCAAAATCACTCACTTCAGGAACCAGATCAAAAAGTTCCTCTGCAGTTTTCAAAGGAGAAAGAACACCATCTTGATCTCGTGTCATAGCAATGGTTCCACCGGTTGATATCTGTAAAATTCTGGGTTTTTGCGACATAAATTTCCTTAATTATTGTGTTTCTGTTGGAGATGAAACCGAGTCAAAACTTTGTTGAGACGAAAATATCGTCAGGAATTTACTAACAGCTTCCCGGGATTAGTAAAAACATCGAAGAAATAGCCACTACTATTTCAAAAAGTTATAACAAAACTGATGAGGTAAAATTCCGCTTTCAGGCAATGACCTTCCTTTTTGGGATGGAAACTACTTAAATTGGGTCGGGCGGCAGATCAATACGATCATCTTTTTTATCAGGTAAAGAAGGTAATTCTGGTTCATTATTCTTATCTTTTTCTTTTTCCATGGGTGGGTCTGGAGGAGAGGAAGGTAATTTCTCGGCAGGTTTGTCATTACCGTCTATATCTTCAATGTCAGGAATAATGATTTTTGGTTCTTCTTTTTTTTCTTTTTTCCTCGTTCTTTTACTCTTTTTTCTGCGGGAGGAGGAAGAAGCATAATCGATACTGACTCTGGCAATTTTTTGTTTATTGTTTTTAACAAAAAAATCCAGATCCGAGCTTCGGGATACTCTGAGAGTAACCTGCATTTTGTCTTTTGCTTCGTTCAAATACTTTCTTTTCCAGAAACGAAGTGAACTTTCAGAAGTTGCGGGAACAAATTGGCAATTTACCAAAGAAGTACCCGGAAAGTAGATTTCCAGAATATACCTGCGTCGACGCTGCCTCTTGACTTCTATGTCCAGAATGCTGCTACCACAATTAAGACGCTGTTTTTCGCTCTTCTTGAATTCGAATTCACAGATTTCAGTTATTTTTGGAGTATTTAACTCCTGTTTTTGCGGTGGTTGCGGCTTATTTACCTGCACCTTGGTAGCTGTTTTGGAGGTTGAAGGCTTTGAGGAAATAGCAGTCATCTGGGTGGAAGATTCTCCTTGATCGGAAGAAATATAATTGACCAGGATAAAAATCAAACCAACAAAAAAAGACAAACCAAGGAAGAGAAGCAAAAATATTTTGAAGTTGTTGCTTTTAATACCTTTGTCATAGTCAAAGGAATCTTTTTGAGGAGATTGACCTTTAATGGAAGAAGTCAAATTACCGGAAGATTTATCTGAATTTTCAGAATTATATCGCCGGGAACCGGAAGAATTAAAATTGGGTTTTCCCTGGCATTCATCAAGAGCATTAATCAAAACCTGGGCAGAAACATAACGTTCATTGGGATCTTTGCATAAAAGCCTGAGGATGATCTTCTCAAGGGAAGTTGATATATTGGGATTCAAAGTACTGGGCAAGGGAGGAGAATCTTTGATATGACGCACCAGAATTTCAAGACCGGAAGCATCGTCAAAGGGCAAACGGCCAGTAGCCAATCTGAACATGATTACTCCAAGGGAATAAAGATCGCTGCGATAATCTATCCGTTCACCACTTGCCTGTTCAGGTGAAATATAGGCGGGAGTACCAAAAATTGTACCTGTTTTGGTAAGTTGAGAAATTTCTTCATCGGTATGAAGAATTTTAGCTATGCCAAAATCCAGAACCTTGGCCTTTTCTTGGGGAGTCCCCATATTAATGATGGAAATATTGTCAGGTTTAAGATCTCTGTGGACGACTCCCATTTTATGTGCTTCATCGAGAGCACTGGCAATATCTCTGACGATATTTATTACCCGTTCTTCACTAATAATTCCCTGAGCTTTGCAAACCAACTCCAGAGAAGTACCATCAGCATGCTCCATAACCATGTAAGGAGTTCCCGTTTCCTTGATCTGGCCAACCAGATGGATGGTAATAATATTGGGGTGATTGAGCCTGGCAGCTGCTTTAGCCTCTCTGTTAAAACGTTTTACAACTTCATGATCGTTGGCAAGTTTGTTTTTGAGCACTTTTACTGCAACATTTCGATCTATGCTGAGTTGACGAGCCAGATAGACTTTGCCCATGGCTCCCTGGCCAATTACTTCTGTTATTTCAAATTGCCCCAGAAGAACTTCACCCAACAGAGGATCGGAAATTTCCATCAATGGAGTCCCGTCTTTGGGACAAAAATTTCCATCTACTTTAAATTTTTTATGGCAAAGAGGGCATATTTTCATTAATAATTTTCCGTTTTACAATCGTGCCTGGCATAAAAATCCATGAGTTTATACCAAAATCCCTTATCTTTTTTAACCTTTTGTTCATATTCTTTGATATTTTTAAAAAACAGGCAATCATCCAGGATTGAAGGTATATTTTTATGCCATTTTCTGTATTTGCTGGCAACCCCCAGAGGAATTTTTATTCTGGAAAGAGTTATGAAAGCGGCTTTGGGAAGTTTGATCACTTGGATTGACAGCAATTTTACAGTGCTGGTTCTGGTAAAGGTGCAACCCTCTATTCGTTCTGCTTTCTGCTTTGGTTTGAGAAGAAAAGTATGCAATTTAATAGATTTCTTCGAAATACAACTGGTAGTGTCTTTTGTTTTCACTTTTACTTTATAGGCAAGATGGGAAGAAGTCAGATTTTCAATCACAAGTACCATTAAAAATTTATCATTGTTGTTGAGATTGTAGTTTTTATCTCTTATTTCAAGTTTGACTTTGATATTTTTAGTTTGGTAAACCGGATTTTTGACAGATAACATTTTGTTTATCTTGAAATTCTTAAAATAGGGCAAGGGAGTTTTGAGGGGTTTGAAGGGAGCCTTGATCTTTTTGTTTTTCCAAAGCTCCTTGAGAGCTGAGCTTTTTACCGCTTGCGTTTCATTGTCAACGGACGAATCTTGTAAAATTGCAGATTCTACCTTTTGTCTGGAAAGTTTATAACTGCCTGCTAAAATTATAACCAAACCTGCAACCAGCGAAAGTAAAATCAACAAACGATTATTTGATAAATTTTTTTTAACTGTCATTTTCTGATAATCCAAAAATAAATAAAATGTGATCCCAGGCCGAAATACGAGTTGGCAAAAGCATCAATCCGGGCGTTGATATAATATAACACATTCAAAAAAATTTTGTCATTGATTACTAATTCCCGTCCCCAAATAGGGATCATCGCCTGAGCACGGATTATGGTATCTAATCAAGCTTTATATCGAAAAGAAGATTGGCGGTGCCTTTGTTTTGCATGGAGATCTCAATGGTAAGAGGTAGATTTCTATCCTTATATTTTGCAGTGTTCAGGATCAATTCCTGCCAAATACTGCGCCGTTTTATCACAACTTTTTTAACCTGCTTCCCATCAATTTTGAGTTTGAGCAAGACGCTGGCAGCTCCAACAGGATTTGAATTATCGAGTCCGTAATTCAAAAGAAGTCTTTCTTTAAATTTTACTTCAGGATAGGAAACAACATACTTTTTGTGTTTCTGGGGATGCAAGAAATTGCCGCTTTCAATTTCCTCACCTATCATCCTCGCTTCAGTTCCTACATAAGAAAGACCTTTGCCACAAACCCATCTCTGAGGGAAAAACCAATAACATTTTCTGATTCGATTATTTTGGATAACTTTAACCTCAGCCTGAGCCAACATCAAATCTTCCTGATTGGAATCGACAAAACGCAAATAATGAATCGTTGCCAACACCAGGATAAACAATATAAAACCAAGAGGATAGATGATCCATTTTTTCTTGACTGCATCTCTGAGCAAATACAAAATCCAGTTTTTGACCCAGTAGAAAATTACCCCGATATGTTGGTTCCACCGTTCTAATTTTAAAATTTCCGCCAATTTTCGCCAGATTTTAACGGGGAGAAGCAGCAACAGCAAAACCAACAGAGAAATATATCCGCTGCAGCTTTCCAAAAAGCTCTTGTGGTAACTTAATTCTATGATTCCCGGTTCGGCTTTTAGCTTCTGCAAGGTCAGGCTGGTTGAAGGTCGCCAAACTTCCAGTTTCACCTCTTTGCCATTATTCAAAGCTTTCCAGTTGGGAAAAGGAGAAAGGGGCAGATAAACTTCTGTATTTTTACCTTTTACATCTGAGAGTTTTATTTTCAATTTTTCATCTGAAAATTCAAGTAGTTCCGTTTTACCCTGAGCCGCCCGTACCCTTTGGGAAGAATAATTCTTGAAACGATAAAGATAAACACCCTCAATCTTGCGAACCAGTTTGGTTTTTTTGATTGTTACAGGCTGAAGGGAAACTATCCATTTAACATTCAACAATTTAAGTTCCTCGGGAGAATCAGGTACTCGGGATCTTGTTTTGTGGGCTCGGTATTTATAGGTATCAGCCGGAATATAAGTGAGTTTGAAAAAGGGAAGACCTGAATATATTGCAAAAACAGTATGACGATGTTCACCAAATTTACCGGCCAGGGCTACTTTAAAATATTCTGTTGATTCTGTTTCGGTGCGGATGAATTGGGCAATTTCTTTGAGCCCCCTGCGATAACCGGGAGTAGTTTGATAATTTTTGAGGGGAAGAACCTTTTTTTCAACGAAATATTTGGCAAAAGTTGGCAGGATTGCAGCGATAATTACAATGACAACAAACCGCAAAGCCCACTTGTGTTTCAGTGGAGGTTGATTAATTTCTTTTGCAAACATGATGAATCTGCTGATAAAATATCCTGCCAGTAAAAAAGAACAGGCTTTGATCAACATTAAAAACCGGGGAAACTGAACATGTTTGAAGGATGGAATCAGGTTGAAAAGATCCAGGCCGGCAAGATAGGTGCTGGTTGTCAAGATCAAGGCACCTGCAGCTAATGTTGCCAATGAAAACAGATAACTGCTGGCAGCATTGAAAAAGACAAGTACAGCACCAAGCAGAGCCAGGGCTGCAATGGGAGGCCAGGCATTATTCCAGATATTGAAATTAACCAGACCAGCCACCGCATTGTTGATGGTGCCACTCAAAGCGCTGACATGCATGGAATATTCGGTTCCAAACACCATAAAAGGAAACAACCACCAACCGCAAAGCAGGGCAGTGGGGACAAGGTAACTGGCCATCCTTTTCAACTGACTCCACAACCCACCTTCACGGGCAAAAAGAACCCAGACCATAATCAAAAGTATCGGCACCAGAATTATCAAGGCCAAAGGATGGGCCAAAATGGCCAGAGTCGAAAATATCACAGCTTTTTTGTAATCAGTTTTGTGGGCGAGCCAGCAAAAAAGATAATGGGAGGCCAAAACCAGCAATCCCAAGGATAAGGAGATGGGCCAAACTCCCCATTTTACAGCAAAAATCCACCCTCCCTGCCTGAAACCGCCGAGATCTGTCAACGCTGCCAAAGCGGCAAAAAAACCACCAGCTTTTCCAAAATGCTTTTTCCCGACGAAATAGAAAACCAGGGGATAAAAGAGCAGAAAAACAAAAAAAGCCACAGCATAACTCTGCTCCCAATCCAACAAACCAAAGGAAAGAAATTTTACCAGACAAAGATAGATATCCGTCAGAGGTGGATAAAGAACTTCTGCCGGATATCCGCTTCCACTGAAATTTGTCCAGCCAGTCAGGGAAAAATCTGAGAAAAATTTATTGTAGAGAATATAACTTTTAGTGAGATGGACACTGTGATCAGCCATCCAAGGCATTTTTCCCAGCAGAAATTTATAGTAAAGACTGGTGGAAAAACCAACAAGTAATAAAGGAGGAGTTAAATTGCTGAGTTTATTTTTCCAAAAAGGAGGGATAATCTCCCGACCCAGTTTCCATAAATAAATAAATCCATAGAGGGCAAGAATAAGAGCCAACCACTGACTGAGCATTCCTCCGTAAAAAAGGAAAAAAGCCAGAAACTCCAGCAATAAAACAATAAAAATTGTTTTTCCATTATTGATGATTGTTCTTTTTAATCCCGCCACTAAATAAATCTCCAAAATTTGGCTTCTTTTGAACTTCAATTAAATTATGAAAAACATCGGATTCTCTCTAGCCAATTTGATGGTTTCACCAATTGACGATCTCTTTTCTTTTAAATTTTTTGCGAGCTACCTGAGCTGCCAATTCCTGTAAATATTTGGGTAAATTCTTATTTTCAGACATTCTTTTGAGCCAGGGAATCATTGAGTCATCGCGATTCAAGGCTAAAACTCGCAAAATTCTTTCTCTATATCTTACTTTGCCGAAAGCCGGATATTTGAAACCCCGGATGGAAAGTCTGGTAATATTGATGGTATCGTTTTTCTTGCCATATGGGTGAAGAGAAAAAACTTCAGGTTTGCATTTGAAAGTTGAACTTTTTGCTTCGAATTCTCTTCGCAAAATTCCCAGAATCTCAGTACTGATGCTGTTAAATTTAAATGCAAGTGCAACGGTGGTCATACATTTCAACCGTCTACTGTCTAATTTCATATTATTTTTGAGGCGATTGATGATCAAGCGGTTTTGCCCCGGAGTAACACCTTTGATCCAAACCAGGGCATAAGTAAGAATAACTCGCATTTTTTCATTATCCATTTTGAACAAATGCAAAAAATCATGAAGAAATTCGCTGGAACGCAAAAAGGCGGCTGAAAAGAGGTATTCTTTGGGAGGGATTTTATTCTCCCCATAATATTTTTTTAATTTGTTTCTGAGAAAATTAACTGTAGAAACAGTAGGGGTTTCAATCATTCTGGTTAAAGCCAAAACTGCGGCTCTTTTTAACTTCAGATGGGAAGATGACTCCAGAATTTTTCTGTATTCATCGAGAATGACATCATGTTTGTAATTACTTTTTCCCAAAATCCAAATAGTTGTAAGTTTCTCTCTTTCAGTTCCATTCCTGATTTTATCAATAAAAAGCCTGCTGTTTTTTTTATTTTGGGTTTTGGCCAGATGTTTGATTGCTTCAACTCTGACTTCGGGATCTTTGGAACGCAATCTGACCAGATATTGACCCTGAGAACTATACCAGTCATTAAAATTTCCATGAATTGAATCAATAACCCAGTAACTGGCGATTACAGCTACCAAAATGGCAATATAAAACTGGGCTTGTCCCGATTTTACCATACGAGCCGAAGTTGTCTGGAGATTTTCTTTTTCTTTTTGTCTGGTATCGGTAGTACCGAAGTGACGATTAACCCAGCGTGAACTGTTGAGAAAACGATCGAAAAATAACCCGATTCCAAAGGAAAAAAGCAAAATTCCGAAATAGAATCCTGTTCTCAATATAAAATCAGTAGTCAGAGAATTCGACTCATGTCTGATATAAGAAAAAGCCTTGTCAGAATATGTATAAAGAGCAGCCCCTGTAATTGCACAATAGGATAAAATGAAACCACCATGAGTTAGCCATTTTTCAAAAAATGATTTATCTTGCTTCATAACTAATTACTTTTTTTGCAAAAAATTTACTTTTTCAAGTAGTTTTCTGGTTTTTTTATTTACAGGATGATCAGAAAATTTTTCCAAAATCTTCTGTAATTCTTCTTTGCTTTTTTTAAGGTTGTTATTGATCAGCATCCGGGCATAATTATAACGGTATTGTGGATTCAGAGGCATCATTTTTATTGCTTTTGCAATAAGCTCCAATGCTTTTGTGCTTTTTTTATCGAGACTGTGATGCCATCTGGCCAGAAAATCCAAAGCCTCGGGCGCTAATCTATCCAATTTATTCAATTGTTTCACAACTGCTTTTATCTCGTCATTTTCATTATTTTTACCAAGTCTGTCAGCAAATTCAACCAGCACCTTGGATGCCATAAAAGGAGCCTGGTGCTCGATGTATTCTTTATAAGCCTTCCAATAATATCTTTTGTATCGGGACAAATTTTCTTCTTCGTACAACCTGGCTAATTTAATCAACCAGAGAGGGTTTTTGCGATCCAGTTGAAATGCCTTTTCCAGAGCTTCTTTCGCTTCAGGGTAAATTCCCATGTGGAAATAATAAAAAGCCTTCAACTCCAGAATATATTCCATCTTGGTCGAAGTTTTCGGCAATTGAGTAAAAATCGACTTCAATTTTTTGTAATTCCTGTCTTTCCTGGCTACCCATCCTTTCAGCAACGAGGCTTCAGGATTGCCGGGGTTGAGATTTTCCAGCCTTTCAGCCACCATCTCCACTGAAGAAAATTTTCCCAGCTTTTTGGCTGCATGTCCAATTGCAAACAAAGTCGACGGATCTTTAATCTGCAAATGCAAAAGAGAATAGAGATGGCTGGAAGCTTTGAGCAAATTGTCTGTCTCAGCCAGGGCAGCAAGATAATCTACTCTGGCTTGAACCGATTGGGCTGAACTTTTAAGGTTGCAACGCAACAATTGCAGAGCCGGTTTCCAACGACCAGCTTTGAGTAAAATTTGAGCCGAAACATACCTGAGAACAAAATCTCCATCCCTCTGACCTCTGCATTTCTCACTGGGCAATTGCTTTTCCCAGGCTTTGGCGATGGAGTGCCTGAAATACCAGGAATTCAATAATTTTCTATGGGAAGGGGACAAAGTTGGTAAAATAGTTTTCAATAACTGATAATAGCGAAGGTAAACAGCAGCCATGATGCAATTCCAACTGATTTTGGTTGAAGTGGGACTAGTGCATTGCTTCATCAATTGTTTTTTGTTTTCGGTAAAACGACTGTTGTATATTTTTATAATCTGCAGAAGTTCTTTTTCGTAGTCGGTGACAACCTTTATCTTGTCAATATTATCCACTCTCCGGTTGCGCTTTATTTGATAATAAGCCTTCAGTAATTCAAGCGAAATTAAATTAAAAGGTTTCAGTTCTTTGATAATGATTGCTACCTGTTTGACGCTGCCTTTTCCTTCCAAAAGAGAAAATCCCTGGCACATTTTGCTTTCAGGCAGAGAATAATTTGCAAAGGATTGCCGACAAAGGTCAAAACTAGCATTATAATTATTGGCGGTCAGTTGTTTATAACCTTTTAAATACAGGTAAATTGATCTGTATCTTCCGGTTTCAGGTTTGGAATCCGACAATTCCGGTTTCTCACCTTTTTTCAGAGCTATTAAATCACGAAATAAACCAGCTCCAATGTGTCCCGGAGAACGTTTTTCTATCTGGCTCAACAACTCCAAAGCGTTTTTATTTTGTCCTTTGCGAAATTTAAGCTCAGCAAGTTCCAGCAAATAAGGAACAGGCCGATCATCATTTAATTCCAGAGCCATATTCATTGATGCCAAAGCAGCATCCCAGCGTCCTGTTTCCTTGCGAACTCTGGCCACTTGAAAAATAAGGAGATCATTTCGGGAATGGCGAATCAACAGTTTTTCCAGAAGAAGTTCAGCCTGTTTGTATTTTCTTAAAATTATCAAATTGTTTACTTTGAGAATGTTCTGAACTAACTGGGAATCTATGCGGGCAGTTTTGTTGACCAATTCCTTCAACTTGGATTTCTGATTGGAAACAAGAGGTTGCCCATAACCAAGACTCAGATATATCAGATAACGCAACATCAACCAACAGGTATCTGATTTTCCGATTACATTGGGATTTTCAGCCAAACGAGTAAAAACTGAGAGGTAGATTGGTTTCAGATCCCGATCGGTTTTTCTGGTCAACTCAAGCAGTGAATCTTGTTTTTTTCGCCGAGTACTCTCCCTGAAAACCAACCAGGCAGTAACAGCAGCTGAACCTGAAAAAACAGAGATAACCAAAAAAATAGAAATCAAAGTTCTGATTAAACCAGGCATTTCCACCCCTGGTTTTTTTTTCTTTTTCAAATCAACATGTTCAAGAATAAATTCAGGCTTCTGCCTGTATTGAGTCTGTTTCATAAAAATTACTGTAATTGCTTTATATTATATGTGATTACAATAGCAACCCGGGAAAAATCACTCTGAAGTAAAATATTTTTTTCTTTCTTTCCATTTTTCTTCTCTGAGTTTTTCTTTTTCTGCCCTTTTGATAGCTTCTTTGCGAGAACGGCTGTTGATAATAAAAATGAAAATTATCCCCAAAAATCCGATAAAGGCAAGCACCATCCCCAGGTGTATATAAAGCCAGTTATCCCAGAAATAAATCCTGGCTTCGGTGACATTGGCGGGGTTAACATAAATGGTGTATTTTTGTTTTGTTCTGGCTTGATGAAGAGCTTTTTGAGCATCAATAAAAGAATCATATTTTTCTTTTGCAGTTTTCCAGAGAAAAGCTTTGGTTGGAAGTCGAAGCCAACCGGGAAAACTTGCGTTGAAATAGGCAGAACCGAACAGATCCCTGGGTTTATAAAGAAGAACCATCTGAATTTGAAATCTTGTTCCGGCATCCCGGGTAACAACAGATTTACGAGCACTTGTACTTACAAGCTTTCCTTTTTGGAAATCAGCTTCCATTTTGAGCCAACTGTAATTCTTTTTATACCAGTCTTCATATGGTTTCATTCCAAATACGAACATCAGAACAAAGCCAATAATCAGAATAAGTCCGGGCCAGATATAACTGAATTGTACTCTTGGTTCTATTTCAGACAAAACAAACTCCAACAGGTGTACAAAAATTAATAAAACCTGAGGACAAAATTTTACTCCTCTTCATCATAGAGAGCAACCACAAAATCTTCAGCATCAAAAACGCGGAGATCTTCCACCTGTTCACCAATTCCAATATACTTTACAGGAACTTTCATTTTATCGCAAATACCCAAAATTACACCACCTTTGGCAGTTCCATCCATTTTAGTAATAATAATTCCACTGAAATCCATTGCTTTTTTGAATATATCAGCCTGATGAAGAGCATTCTGGCCATTAGTTGCATCAAGAACCAGAAAAGTTTCATGGGGAGCTCCCTCACTCGCTTTATTGCAGGTCCTTCTGATTTTTTTCAATTCTTCCATCAAATTCACTTTTGTATGAAGACGACCGGCAGTATCAGCTATTACTACATCGATATTTTCCTTCTTTGCTTTTTTGATAGCATCAAAAATAACTGACGATGGATCAGCCTTTTCCTTGCCTCTTACAAATTCACACTGAACTCTGTCTCTGGCCCAAACTTCAAGTTGTTCAATGGCGGCGGCTCTGAAAGTATCTCCTGCTGCCAACAATACTGATTTTCCTTCATTTTTTAGGCGCAGCGCCATCTTGCCGATGGTAGTCGTTTTACCAACTCCGTTTACTCCCACTACCAGAATAACAAAAGGACCATCTTCCGGATAGGCGAAAGGTTTATTTTCAATATCGAGGATATCAAGGGATACTTCTCTCAGGGTTTGCCAAATAGCTTTATTGCTGCCCAATTCTTTTCTGGAAAGTTTATCCTTGATAATATCCATCAATTTATTTGCCGTTTGAGGTCCAATATCAGAAGTAAACAGTACTTCTTCCAATTCCTCCAAGATATCTTCATCAATTTCCTTTTTAAAAGAGAAAAGTTTTCCGATTCTGGAAATAAAACCTTTTCTGGTTTTTTTCAGTCCCTCTTTCAAAGTTTTTGGAGTTTTTTTCTCTTCTTTTTTGGCCTTTTCGGCTTCAATTTCCGCTTCGGCTTTTTCTACTTCAACATCCTCGGCCTTTTCTACTTCAGCCTTTTCGGCAACATCCTCGGCCTTTTCTACTTCGGCCTTTTTTACTTCGGCCTTTTCGGCAACTTCCTCGGCCTTTTCTACTTCGGCCTTTTCGCCTTCAATTTCCGCTTCGGTCTTCTCTGGTTCAGACTCGTCGGTTTTTTCTGTTGCTGTTATTTTCTCCTCTTCAGAGGCTTCAGAAATCTCTTCGGCTTCAGCTTCAATCTGAGTTTCCTGTTTTTCAACATCTGAATCTGGCTTTTCCTCGAGTTGTTTCTTTTTGACAACTACAATATAACGATACAAAAAGAAGATAAAAGTCGCCAGAGCAACGGTAAATACTATAATTCCTGCTGTATTACTCATAATTATTTTAATCCTTTCCAAATTGGAACAGTTATTATATGACAAAAACAGATTCCAACCCAACTAACATCTTTTGTAAAGGCATTACTAACACAAATCTATAATAGTTCCCATCCCAAAATATCAGTTCATCTTGTGATTATTGAAGAAAGAATTGTTGATGCTGTGTAGAGAAAGAGGAAAGATAGAAAAAAAAGTGTTAACTTGTTTATGTTTTTTTCAGATAGAAGCCGAAGCGGGTGATTAATGAAAATAGCAGTAAAAACAGTACCATTTTCAGAGGGAAGGTAGTGGTAGAACCTGCCTGACGACAATTACAACTGGCGGTTTCACTTTGGCAGACAGTAGCTGCAGGAGGTTTGCCATCGCAATCGAGATCTTTGCGACCACATTTCTCTGGTGCTCCGGGATATATATCTGGATTGCTGTCGTCACAGTCCATCTGAGCACAGCCGGGACCTACTCCAAAATCATCGCCATCATGATCTCTGCATAAAACACAACCATTGTCAGGAGCTCCGTCACCATCCTGATCTATTCCGTCTCCGCAGATTTCCCTGGCCCCGGGATAGGTGGCGGGATCGTTGTCATCGGGATCCTGCTCATCACAGTCTGCACCAACTCCCCAACCGTCGCCATCGTGATCTACACAATCAACTTCGGGGCAATCACAATTAGTGCCACAGTTGTCAAGACAATCTGGATCAAGACAGGGAGTACCGTTGGCAGGCCATTCATCTACAGTGCCGTCACAATCATTGTCTATTCCGTCACAGATTTCTTCAGCTCCAGGATGAATTGAATCGTCTTCGTCATCACAATCATCCCAGGAGGAACAACCTGGACCTTCTCCCCAACCATCTCCGTCGTTATCTACACAGGTTTCAATCCACTCATCACAATTGTTGACACAATCTTCAAAGGTAGAACATTCGGTGGTATTGCCGCATTCTTCATGACAATCCATAATACAGGCCGGATCATGACAAGGGGGAGAATCGGCTGTATCCCAAGCCAGACAATTGTCAGGATCACTGTCGTTGTGTTCATCAAGACATTGTTCCACGTCATCTGTATCGGGCATTAACAACATGCATTCTTCATAATCGGAAGGATCCACACAGGGAGTATCAGTAATGGAAAGATTGCAATTTTCATCGATGTCATTACCACAGATTTCATAACCACCGGGATGGATAAGAGGATCTTCATCATTGCAATCTTTGGGCTTGCCGTTACAATCAGCGCCATTGCCCGAATAGTATCCATCGCCATCATTATCAACACAGGTATCACACATTCCATCTGGTACGCCATCGCAATCTTCGTCGATGCCGTTGCCGCAGATTTCTTCGGCTCCTGGATTAATATTGGCATTTTCGTCATTACAATCCTGTGGACCGGGACAACCTACTCCAACTCCGAAACCATCTTTGTCTTTGTCTTCGCAATAAGTGCCGGGACAGCCGTCATCTATAAGTCCATTGCAATCATCATCAACATGGTTGCCGCAAATTTCCACAGAGCCGGACCAACCACAATCAGAATTGTTGTCGTCGCCATCCTGAACCGGAGGACATTCATCAATACAAGTCTGATCACCGGCGCAGGCTTCCACACAATCGGGATCTAACCAGGGTGGACAATTGTCAATACAGGTCTGATCGCCGGCGCAGGCTTCCACACAGGCAGGATCAGGAATAAGTGGACATGATTGGATGCAAGATATATTGCCATTGCAGGCTGCTACACAATCGGGATCTCGGGGTCCGGGGCAATCGGTGCCCGTACAGGCGCCATCACCATCTTCGTCGCAATAGTTCACTCCGGGACAACAATCATCAGCATAACCATCACAATCGTTGTCGATGTTGTTGCCGCAAATCTCGGGGTTGCCGGGAAAACGATCAGGATCATTATCATCGCAATCATTGTAATCGTCCACACAATCAGGACCGGCGGGAACACCGTCTCCGTCTTCATCTTCACAATCAACTCCAGGACAGCCGTCATCAGCTGTTCCGTTACAGTTTTGATCGATGCCGTCTCTGCAGATTTCTTCGGCTCCGGGATAGACAGTATCGTCGTCATCGTCACAATCCTGGGTAGCATCTTCGGGACAATCGCTGCCATATCCATAACCGTCATTGTCATTATCGATACAACCGGTAGGCATCTGGCCGGAAGGAACATCAATGATTAAGGGCCCTTCCAGATTATCGGAGCGATCAGGATCAACAACAAATTCATCGGAATCAACCTGCAGGTACGACTGGTATTCACCATCTGTAACTCCGTATCTGACAAATTGATGCTGAATGCAATGGGAAGGACGAGGGGATTGTTCTTCAGTGGGAAGATCACCCCAGATATTTATTTTTTCCTTCAAATGAATTTCTCCGGGCTGCCCTGTCGTCGGGGGATTGTCTCTGTCTCGATGATAGTAAAGATCTATCCAGAAAACCCCAGAACCTTTGGCACCTATATTACAAACCTCAACATCATAATTAATTGAATAGGGAGGGCTGTTTGAAACACTTGCAGAAAATTTTGTGATTACCAGATTGGGATTTGCCATGTCGATTGTGAGCGGCCGACCAATATTGTTGGATTCATCTGATTCATCAACAAATTCTCCGCTGTCAGCCTTGACCCATGATTTGTATACATCATTCGGGGTGGGGTTTCTTCTGATTTCAATAGGATCAGGCTTTTTATCGCCATCAACATCTTTTTCCGTACAAACCGGGGTGCATTCCCAGAAACCACCACTCCAGTGCCGATATTGGCATTCTGGAGGATCAAGATCCGTAAATGATTCGAATACATCTGAATAATGTCCGGGACCGGGAGGAGAATTGCGGTCGTAATAAACACCAACTCTGAAATTTGAAGCTTTGTGTGTACCACGATTGCAGACTTTGAACTTGTAGATCAATTCAGCCCCGTTGATTACATAATTGAAATATTGAACATAAAGATCAGGTCCGATTCTCCATGATTTCGGTCCAAAAAGATTATTGGAATTATTGCTGTCAAATTCGGTACCTATTTCGTCTTCTGGATCAAGAACGCAATATAATTTGTATTCTCCCATGGGCAAGTCATAATCTTGTATATGTGTGGTAACTTCCTGGCAGTTTCCATGGTAATACCACCACCAATTCCACCCCGTAGAGATAGATCCAATAACTGAATGGTCGGAATCTGGGGAATCTGGGGGCAGTGCCGGTGCCGAATCACTGTCGGGATAAAACCTGACTTCAAAATTTAAACCTGAGCTGGTATCAGTAGTACAAACTTCGGCCTTGAGTTCAACATCAACTGTATTGGTTGCGGGGTTACGCACAGGTTTGGCTGTACAATTACTGATATAGATATCAGAAGCATCCGCACTTTTTGCAAAAAACAAGGTGGTTAACAAAGAAACTAATAAAGATAATTTTTTCATGGCTTTACCTCTAACCCTGATATTAAAAAACATCGGATAAATAGTTCCCATCCCAGAATAGGATCCGCGCATCTGGGGTGAAATTCTTACTCACCCAAAAACACTACTTCTGGGATGGGAACTACTTAGAATATATCATATATATTAATTGATGCTATTCTTTAAATAAAAAATAAGATCCGGCAGACAAAAAATCAAACAGATTAATGATTACACATCTTAATTCAAGCTTTTATTTATCAATTTTCTGCCACCGGCTGGGAGATAATCTGGAGGTAATTATCGATCCTTTCCAGCTCCCCTAAGAATCTTTTATTTTCAGTGGCAAAACCGGGATCATTTTCACATTTCAGATAAACACTACCGGTTATCCCCTGTCGCATATACCTGATTAATTCAAAATAAACTCTGTAAAGAGCCGAATTTCTTCCCAGGGGATCAAATTTAACCAGTTCATTCAGTAAATTCTGCCCTCTTTTTTTCCACTTTTGCTGAAATTCTAGTGAATAATTTCTGTCAGAATCCTGATTACAGATCTTATTACTCTCCTGTAATTCACGTTCTAACTCTCTTTTGATTCTTTGGAAAAATTTCTGGTGAAAACTTTGATGTTGACGGTCGTATTTCAACTGGGAAGAAGTAAATTCAGGCAGGTTGAAGAATTCAGGAGCAGTTCCTTTGATATAGCTTTCCCAGTTGTTCATCTCCTGATTGTCTCCAGACAAGCAGGAGAATAAAACAAAACCGGAAAACAATATAATGGTCAGCGTAAAAAACTTCATTTTCAATATAATTCCTCTCAGTTCTATTATGAAGATAAATTAAAAATAAGCAAAAAACATCTGACGGATTTACAGGCTTATGGTCTCAGTTATTTTATTGATGATTATGGATGGAAATTATGGGCAGGGTATGAAATTGAGAGGAAAACTTGCAGGAAAAACCATTATCGGAAATTACTGGCAATCGGGATCACTACCGTCTGTAAGACCATCAAAGTCGTTGTCTTCACCGTCATAACAGAGTTTTTCCTGAAGGGGGAATCCTTGACACGTAATTTTGGCTGAGGTTCCAAGGGGCGGATTTTCTTTGCGGGAAATAATAATCTCGGCTCCTCTTGAAGGTGAATGAGTAGAACCATTATCGCACTTTTCATTGTAGGTTACATGATAACAAGGTTCTTCCAGACCATCCCATATTTTGGGAGGATGACCATCATTATCAGGACCTGACTCTGCAGCGCAAAGTTCAATCTCATTGACAGAACCGTCAGGGTTAACATCGTAAACTGAGCAATTAGGCTCACAGACATCTCTCTCTTTTGAATCCAGTTGGGTGATTGGATCCAATCCGTTGGCGGCAGCGGGATCGGGACAACCATTCAAGGGAGTGGTAATACACTGAACTTCTACAAGATCCTTGATTTTGTTGCCAAGACCTTCAAGAGCCGGGGAGTAGTCTCCATTGCAAACAGAAGTATAGGCCCAGTTCA
>JAWLEA010000180.1:0-5326 GCA_041686345.1 Polyangia bacterium
TGGCAAAGGTGCCTTCCGCCGCTTCAAAGACATTCTGGTTCACTATCCGGGCATCAGAGAACGCTGGTACAATTATCGCAGTGTTCATCTGCACAACCACATCAACGACTGGCTCACTTCCATCGACGTTATGGACAAAGTGGAAACTCCCCCTTAGGGTCTCAAAGTCGAAGTCCCCGAAGACGATCCACGTCGTCCCGAAGAAGTAACTTCCGATATGAGCCCGGCTGAAATTCTGCGCAGCCAAGCCAAAGAAATCATCGATCTCATCCCGGCCATAGACCTGCCGGCAGCAATTTCCTTTCTCTCCTACCTCAAAGAAAAAGGCTCCAACTCCCTTTTCCCCAAAGACTAAAATCACAACCAGTTCTAAATTCAACTGATAATTCAACCACCACCACGCAGGGCAGGCACCAGTGTCCTCCCGCAAGATTCTGTGCCCTCCCGCAATGTTCTTGTTTTATTGACACTGGTTGGTGGTGCCTGGGGTGGGGATATCTCCGGTTTCATCGATGGAGCAGGTGCCGCTTGAGGTGTCCCCGTCAGTTACCAGAGCTTCGGAAGTGGTAAGATGATTGATCAGGGTGGTGCCGTCACTGGTGAGTAATTCGATGAGATGATTGTTGCCGGCATCAAAGAGTTCTGCGGTATCATCAACCAGCAAATAGTCGTGGGGAGCAATTGTAATATTCTCATAGCCGCTCACTGCAGCAAATTGCACAGTCATTTCTTCGACCCCTTCATCGGAAATCCGGATAAAACATTCCGCCAGGGTGGCTGTGGCATCAGAGCTGTTGTAAATTTCCATCCAGTCACCGGTGGTAACTCCGGCAACTCCACATTTTTCGTCTTTGTGGCAAACTTCGTTTAGAACCAGAGCGGAGGCATCACAGGGTAGATCAGCTGTGCACATGGACAGATCAAAGGTGCAATCCGGAGCACAGGAAACATCTCCCCCGGTAAACTGGCTGTCATGGTCAGCACAGCTCAAATCCAGAGGCAGGGCGATATCACAATCTTCACCGGAATCAAGCACACCGTTACCACAGGGATTGACTTCATTGTTGGTATCAAATGTCTGCAGACAACGAGCCCAGTTATCGGCTCCGTCAGGAATTCGACACCAGGAAATCTCGGCATCATCTTCTTCGTAGGTTACCGAATCCATGAGATTCAAGCCACTGTCAAACAAAGAAAGAGTTTCCCCGTTGCTGCTGATTCCGAACAGATGCTCGCCGGCTTCTTCCCCTTTTGGAATAGTAAGAAATGCCTCGGATTCGATAATGGTATCAGTTGGAAATACAAATTTTTCATCATCCAGATCCACCTCCTAGTAGTCTTCATAACCCGGTTCCGCATCATCTGTAAGAATCCAGCCGGAAATATCAACAGCTTCACTTCCACTGTTGAAAATTTCAACTATATCATCGCCGGAAGAAGAAAATTCGTTAATTACTACAATTCCCGGAGTAATATTGTTGGTGTTGTTGGTGTTGTTAGTATTGTTGGTATTATTAGTATTGTTGGTATTGTTGGTATTGTTGGTGTTATTGGTGTTATTGGTGTTATTAGTATTGTTGATATTGTTGGTGTTATTTTGGTTGTTATTGTCTGTCGAGTCGTCATCACAGGCAAAAATGCCAAAAGTTAAAAGTAAACTGGTTATAAAAATACAAGTTTTCATTTTCTTCTCCTTATTTTAAAAATTAATATTTGATATTCAAATTCCGAGTTTCAGCCATTGACTTTTCTTTTTGGAAACTATTATTGTAGAAGTTGTGAATCGATCCACTCAATGCGATCCTCCAAAAAAGTGCGTACAGCCGAAACGTGGTTTTGATAAGAGCCGGTGACAGGACTGAGATCAGGTTGTAATACTCTGTCCAGCACTTCCCAGATGCTGAAATTGTCAGTTTGAACCACACTGAGCCAGTCGCCACGCTTGTCCACATATTGCAAAAGTTTGGTTAAAACACCTTGATCATGCAATTCGCTCCAGCGATCTCTAACCCGCTGTTCAAAAGCAGGATCTTCGAATAAACGCACATACCAGTTGATTACCGGATCTTCCACTCGGTTGTCTTGTTTGCGAGTGTGCCAACCTTGGCTGGTAGATCCGTCAAAAAACCCGTACATGGCCCACTGGGCATTTCCCAAACTCAGATCAAAATCCCAAACCGGTCCAAAATAAAGCTTTTCTTCATCCCTCGGTTTGTAAAGGTAGATACTCGAGAAAAAGTTGGAATCAGGATTTTTGGTCAACTCATGCACCAGATAAAAATCCACCGCGGAATCCACGTCGATATAGGAGGAATATCCCACTTCGGGATCGGTAAAATGTTCACCGTATAGAGCAGCTTCTGCCTGGGTCAGGAAACCATCGATGTAAGCCTTGTGTTCTTCCCAGCCAGTTTGCAATAATTCTTCGGGGTCACTAAAACAGAATACGGTACCCAGAGGCGCATGAAAGCAATAGTTCTCTCCTTGGTTGTAATCTATCTCAAGCAGATATCCGCCTCGCAGATCTTCCGGTGCATTTTCCCCTCCTTCGAGTTCAGATATATCAACTCGGTTGTTGTCGATTCTTACGTGTTCCATCAGTTGATAGAGTCCAATATAATGACCGTTAAGCTCAACCTCAACGTGCAAACTGCGAGGTGTCCAGGCCATGCCCAAACGCCGACTGAACTCCATAGCTACATCGGTGCGGATGAGAGATTTGTCCAGGTAGTTGGCAAGCAGTATCCAGTGTCGTGAAGGTGGCATGCCAGCCAGGGGAGCAGATACAGTCAGTTTGAGTTTGAAAGGTTTTTTGGGATAGTTCCAGGTGGAATTACCACGTCCTTTAACCAGAAGTGTTCCCGCTCTTTCTATGGTGCCGTCGGTGCTTTCGAGTTCATAGACCCCATTCAGATATTCCTCCTTGGAGGTGACAGGCTCTTCGTTTTCGGTTTCGATGCGCAATACCGGTACTGCTTCAGCTATGGGCCAGGAACAATTTACCAATGTAATTGTAAATAGTGATGACATGATTCCCTGGCCATTTTCCACTATACAAGTTTGTTCTTGAGGCTGAGTTGCAACAGTAATATTATAGGGTTCTCCATCAACCACCTTCTCATCAAAGTAATATCTGCCATCTTCAGTTATAACCAGAGAATCACCTCCGTTATTCAGCAGAACTAATTCTCCCTCCAGCCCTGAAACCATTACTGATAATTCAAAGGATTCTTTTTGTTCATTATTATTGGTATTATTAAGATTATTGCTACTTTCGCTCGACTCACTGTCACAGCCGACACCAAAAAACAATAAAGCAACCAATAAAAAAGAAATTAAACCAGTAATTTTATTGACACCGCTGTTTTTATTGCCCAACTTTCCAAAAAACATAAAAACCTCCTGTTCATTTGAACTCAATTCAACCCCACAGTTGAGATAAATTCAATTATTTTTTATTCGATCTCACCAGAATGGTCAAATTAACCAAAGCCAAAAAGCACATATATTTCAAAGATTTGTGAGCAACCTCACATTAACCCCGAAATCAAAAATATCCCACCCTCCGAAAAAAAATCAAAAAAAATAGGGGGTGGGTCACTATATGACCCTCTGGTTTGTTAAATTCATTTTGAAGATTGGTGGAACCAGTTGAATGAATTTATATAAAATTTCCATCAAAAAAAATCACTAGCAAACTCACAATGCAAGATATTTTTAAACAATCATTGTGAAAATAAATTTTTTTGTTTATGATTGCCGAAATATTTCACGTTTAAAAGGATTTGCCATGGAACCTCTCAGAAATTTGAAAACTATTTTACATTCAAAAAGAGCAAATATTTATTTGTTGGAGAAATGCAGAGTGATGGTAAAAGGTGGAAAAGTCACCTACCTCACCGAGGCCAAACAAAAGAAAGATTTCTGGAATATCCCCATTGCCAACACAACCGTCATTTTATTATCCACAGGTACTTCAATAACTCAGGCGGCTGTCAGGATGCTTTCTTCTGCTGGGGTCATGATTGGATTTGCCGGAGGTGGGGGAACTCCTCTTTTTGCTTCTACAGAAATAGAATGGATGACTCCTCAGAGCGAGTATCGACCTACTGAATATGTTCAAGCCTGGTTAAAATTCTGGTTTGATGATGAAAAACGTTTAAATGCAGCAAAAAAGTTGCAGAATTACAGAATAGAGTTTCTGGAAAAGGTTTGGGAAAAAGACAGAACCCTGAATAATTATGGATTTTTTACCGATGAACACCAAATTTCCCAAGCTCTTTCAGGATTTAAAAATAAAATCAACAGTGCTGGTTCAACAGGAGAATTGCTACAGGAAGAAGCACGTTTAACTAAAACTCTCTATAAATTTGCTGCTCAAAAAACCGATTATCAACAATTTACCAGAGATAGATTTGCAGAAGACGATGCCAACGCTTTTTTAAATCATGGTAATTATCTGGCTTACGGAGTTGCGGCAACTACATTGTGGGTTTTGGGAATTCCCCATGGTTTTGCTGTTATGCACGGGAAAACACGCAGAGGTGCTTTAGTTTTTGATATAGCTGATCTTATCAAGGATGCAATAGTTTTGCCGCAGGCCTTTATTTCAGCCTATGAGGAAAATACAGAGAAAGAGTTTCGGCAGCAAATACTCCAGAGTTTTACCAAACACAAAGTCATGGATTATATGTTTGATATTATCAAAGATTTATGCAAATCGCAGGTTCCACAATGATTGTAACTTTTATTTCAGAATGCCAGAAAAATGCCCTCAAAAATACAAGAAGAGTTCTTGATTCATTTGCCAATCGGATCGGAAGCAGAACCTGGCAAACAGTTATAACCGCAGAAGGTCTTAAAACGGTAAAACTTCTTCTCAGTAAAACTGCATCAAAAAGTACAGCTGTATCCTGCCACCGGATCAGAGGAAAAAACAGAACAGAACTGGTTTGGATAGTAGGCAACAGAGATAAATTCAATTCAGAAGGTTTTGTTCCTGTTTCCAGTACTCAGACTGATATAATCAATACTCAATGGGAGAACGACTGGGATTATCTTCCCCTCATAAAAGCACTTACAGCAGTAGCAGGTTTATTTCATGATTTGGGTAAAAGCTCAGATTGGTTTCAAGAAAAATTGTTTAAACCAGGTATAATTGGAGATCCATGGCGACATGAATATATTTCCTGTTTGATGCTGAAGTATATTATCCAGACAACCTCAAAAAAAACAGATTTGGCCTGGTTGTCCTATTTGGAAGAAGGAAATTTGAATAAAGATTTCAAGTTTTCTGGTTTGAAACAGGATAAGAAATTATTTAAAA
>JAWLEA010000039.1:0-23350 GCA_041686345.1 Polyangia bacterium
TTTGCCGATAATTTTGCAGTGGTTATCGACAATAGCAACGAAGTGGAAGCCAATGTCACTATCACTGGCAACGGACAAAATCGCAATGAAACTATTCCCGCTAACACCCTCTCGGTAATTTTTCTTCCCTTCAATGAAGACATCAGAACTACAGGCGCTGCTTCTGGAGAACCCTTGCAATCAGGCATCTATCGCGCTACTGAAAGCCGTGGCGGTTATCATATTGAAACAACTCTTCCCGTTACTGTTTACCAATTCAATCCTTACGACTTTTTAACAGATGGCGTAAACTCCTATAGTAACGATGCGTCTCTCATTCTTCCAACCCCGGTATTATCAACCAATTATATAATCATGTCCCGTCCCACCATGTCTCTTTCCAGTGGTATCAGCGATCTTTCTTCTCCCGGTGTCTTGACAGTTATAGCACCTGAAGACAATACAACTGTTACTGTTCAATCGTCCTCTCACACTGCCGGAGGTAGTGGCGTGGGAGCTCTCACTCCCGGGCAGTCCATGAATTACCAGCTCAACCAGGGCGATGTTCTGCAAATTGTCAGTTCCCAGGATTTTTCAGTCAGCAATTGCCCAGGACAAACCAGCGGTCCCGATTTAAACGGCTATGAATACTGCGAGCCGGGTTCCTCCTATGATCTTACCGGAACCAAAGTTACTTCCAACAAATCGATAGCTGTCTGGGGCGGTCATAACTGCGACTTTATTCCCTTTGATTACTGGGCTTGTGACCATCTGGAAGAAATGATGATACCTCTGGAAACCTGGGGTAACCATTTTTACATCGGACTCACCCATCCAGTTGAATCAGGCACCGATGAAACCAATGTCATCAGAATTCTCTCCGGCGAAAACGGAGTTAACGTTTCCTTCAATCCTGCTTTCGAAAATCCCGCCACCCTCAATGAAGGTGAATATATAGAATTTCTGGCTCCAGTTGGCCAGCATTTTGAAATTGAAGCTACCGGCCCCATCATGGTAGGCAAATTCACAGTTGGTCAGAACTATTGGACAGACAGTTTAGATGCCATGGGTGATCCCGCCTTTGGACTCGTAGTTCCGGTCGAGCAGTATCGTTCCGAATACACCTTTGCCACCCCTGAATCCATGACTGTAAACTATGTAAATGTTATCGCCCAGATTCCCACTGACAATACTGAATTTATCACTATCAATGGTGAATCCATCACCGTCGAAGATTACGAACCCATTGGTGATACCGGTTACGGTGTAGCCCGTATCGACATCACTGATGCTGGCACCGGTGGCTCCCATCGCATCGAAGCTCCCAACGACAGTATAACTTTTGGAATTGAAGTTTACGGATTTGCTGAATACACTTCCTATCTCTATCCCGGTGGACTTGATCTCGAATACATCAACCCAGTTGAATAATTTCCGTCTTGATTTGGCAATTCTATTCTTGTCCCGGTATATTTTTCTTCCGGGCTTATCTTCAGCCAGGCTTTCTTTACAATTAAAAGGGTTTTGTAATGTTTCCCCATTTATCTTTCCAAATTCTGCTGTTTTTTTTCCTTACCCTGGCAAGTTGCGAGCCCCCCACGACGAGTCATAACTCCAACAATTCCAATAATATCAATAACACCAATAACACTAATAACAACAACAACAATCCCGAATGTATCAATCAGGACAACAAATATATTCACTGGCTGGAAACCACCCTCAAAATTCACAATGGTGTGGATTATCCGGAAATATGCATAAGTAAAAATCAACAACTGGCAATTGGAGCTCTGGTTGAAGAAGGGGTTATCCCAGAAACCAATGAAACAGGTTGGGTCAACACCTGTACCGGAACTTTGGTTACCGATATTCATGTTTTGACAGCTGCCCATTGTTTATACTCCTACTCCGGTGAACTCCTTGCTCCAGAAGAAGTCAGATTTGCCCTGGGCAATAACGCCGTGGAACCAGACGGACTGTTTGAGGTTGAATCATTTGTCATCAACCCCGAATACAATCTCTGGACCGGTAAAGCCGGACATGATCATGCAGTTTTAACCCTCAATGAATCACCACTGGATCAATTTGAAATACAACCCATTCCCTGGAACCGCAATTCCGAACTCGATTTTCTTTTGGGAAACTATGTCCAACAATGTGGATACGGCAGTACTGAAACAAATTACGACAACTTCGATAAATTATGGACTCCGGAATTAGTTGTGGACTTTTCTCAGACTCAGGGAGAAATGAAAGTTGACGGACAGGGGATAAGTTCTGTTTGCAACGGAGACAGCGGCGGTCCTTCCCTTTACAGTATCGGCGGTAATCAACTTTCCGTAATCGGAACTGTTTCCTGGGGAGATTCAAGTTGTGTTGACTTTGATTATTACGGACTTACTCACTGGGATCGAGAATTTCTGGAAGAAAATATCCCTTCCTGGGATTATTGTGGCTCAATTACTTCCGACGGCACTTGTATCCAAGGAATTGCCCACTGGTGTGATAACGGCTTTTTGCAAACAGATTGCTGTACTTCCAATTCTTGTATTAAAAACGATCAAGACCAATTTCGCTGTGAATTCCAGAGAGATCCCTGCCCGGATTCTCTTGATTTCAAAGGTGAATGTGTTCAGGATACAGCTCAATGGTGCTGGAACGGTCAGGTTTATTTCAGAGATTGCTCACTGTGTGAACAAAGTTGTGGCAATTCCAGAAATGAAATCATCGGGAATTATTGTGTAGATTAACGGGAACTGGATTAACGGGAATCAGATAATTTTACCCGGGTTTACTTTTTTTCCATCTTGTTCTATCTTTTATCGCTATATTCTTTTTTTTCTCAACCCCTGTTTACAATTGTAAGCGAATATATAGGTTGTTTTCATAAATTTATCCGTACTTCTATGAAAAATAATTTCAAAGCGACAATAACTTCAATCCTCATTTTCAGTTTATTTCTGCTGCCCGGGTGCAAGGATTGCGGCTCTCCTCCTCCCACTCCCCACAAAAGAGCCATGGAAAGATTCGAAGAACAAAATACTCGAATCAAACAAATTGAAAATCTGACCAGAAAAATCAAAAAAAAACCTGATAAAAAGAAAACCCTCAAGGTAGCTGTTCCCTATCTTCCTTCTCACCTCAATCCCTATCTCAAAATCAGCAAATGGGGTTATCGTATCAGTATGCACAATATTTACGAAAGCCTGGTTGATCGCGATGCAAAAACCGGCAAACTTGTTCCAGGACTGGCCAAATCCTGGTCAATGGAGGAAAATGGCAAAATTTACCGTTTCTGGATTAGAGATGATGTCCGCTGGCAGGACGGACGCCCCCTTTCCACCGAAGATATAGTCTTCACATTGAGTCTGCTCACTATTCCCCGCATAAAAAAAGGCCCCTTCATGGAAGATATAAATTATACTCTGATGAGGGTCGACAAAATTCCCAACAACGGCGTCCGCATCGTTCTCAGAAATCCCAACGCTTATTTTCTGGAACATCTGGTGGAATTGCCGGTTCTTCCTTCCCATGTTTTTTACCGCGGCATTTCCAAACGCTCCCATGGTTCCCTCAACCCTATTGGAACAGGTCCTTACAGAATGCTAGAATGGGTAGAGGACGACAAGATCATCCTGGAACGTAATGAATTTTACTGGGGACAAACACCCCAAGTCCAACGACTGGTTTTCAAAGAAATCAAATCCCCAGCCAAAGCCCTGGTTGAAATAAGAAGAAAAAAAATCGATCTGCTCCCTGAATTGAGCCCGGTTCATTACCCCAGCCAAATAACCAGCAATATCAAAAAAGACTATAAACTCTACAAATTTGTCCCCCCTGATTTTTCCTATCTGCTCTGGAACACTCGCAACAAAATGATCAGCGATTTCAGAATCAGAAGAGCCTTCTCCATGCTTATCAATCGTGAGTTGATCATTAAAAAAGTTTACCGAGATCTTGCTGTTTCCTGTAATGGTCCTTATTGGCGACCTGGAGGACTTGGAGACAAATCAATCAAAAGCTGGCCCTACGATCCCACCAAAGCCAAAAAATTACTTGATCAAGTTGGCTGGAAAGATAGAGATGGTGATGGAATCAGGGACAAAAACAACAAAAAATTAAAATTGGTTATCCTGCTTCCCCTTGGCAATCCCCGGGCAAGACAATTGCTTAAAATCATTAAAACAGAATACTTCAAAGCAGGAATCGAAGTGCTCATCGTGCCCACAGCCTGGAAACTACTCAGTCGCCATCTCAAACAGCGTAAATTTGCTGCCGCCTTTCTCACTTGGAAAGGACGACCATATGAAGACTTTACTCCCATCTTTCACAGCACCGGCAAAAATAACTACGGAGTGGTTTACAATATCTTCATCGATCGCCTGATTACCAGAATGAGACAGCAGAAATCCTTTGAAAATTTGCTGGACTACAGTAAAAAACTTGAAAAAATGCTTCACTCCTACTTGCCCATAACCTTTTTATTCCGACCGGTTGAAATCAGTCTGGTTCACCGCCGCTTCTCCAATGTCATCCCCACTTCCTTCGGATTCAAGTACAAAGAATTCAAAACCAAAAAGATTAAAAATAAATAGATGATCTTTTCACAAAATGTGTTATAAATGATGTGTGTTTTCAAATCGGTTTGGGGTTGCTCCCAAATTCAGATAAATAAGTTCCAGGTGGAAAAACATCATAATTCACCTGAATTCTGGTTCCGGGGCAATTTTCAACTGAAAATTTTTTATTCCACAAGTGAAAGGAGCTCACATGAAAAAATTTGTATTTGGTGCTTTATTGGTTTTCATTACTCTCGCTATTTCCAGTTGTGTTGTTGATGACAGTTGCGACTGCTATTACGGAGATGGTCCTATCTGTCTCAATTCCATAGATCTGGCAGAAAGTTGCTCCGATGATTGCAATTGGGACGTAGTTGACTGCGATGCCTGGTGCTATGACATGGGATATGATTTTGGCGAATGCTATGAAGACGAATATACCATCGCTGATTGCGATTGTTATGATTATTAAAATTCAGTCCTGACTATATCCTTTCAATACTCTTCATTAATTTACATTTCAGGGGTATTATAAAAAAAGATAATCTATATCCGCGAAAAATAATGTTTCAAATGCGAGGCGGGTTTTTGCTGATTTTGCGATTAAGAAGATGACGAGCCAGAGTTTTTACTATTTCATCCTGAAGTTTTCTGGCCTTGTAGATCTGCCCTTTGATTAGATCATTAATGATGGAAAAAATTATGGTTTTTTTGCCCTTGACCAGATATCCCGACAAACAACTGGCTCTGTTCAAAGTACCGGTTTTGGCGTGCAGGTAATTGGCTGCCACTGTTCCGGTCAAACGACGACGTAAAGTTCCTCCACGTCCCGGCCTGGCCAGTGAACTCACCATCAATTTATGAAGCCAGGAAAGGGTATGCATCCTTTCCAGAGTATCCACATAGTGTTTAGCACTGATTTTTGTTCTGCCAAAAAGTCCGGATCCATTTGATAAAATAACAAATTTTCTTTTCACCCCTGATCTCCTCAAAAGACCATAAACCTGACGCAGTCCTTTGGCGGTAGTTCCGGGTTCACCACTTTTAAAAGCTCCAAGAGCCCTGACCAGGTTTTCAGCCCAAAAATTATTACTGTATTTGTTGGTTCCCTGCACTATTTTGTCCAGAGTTTTGGATTTTTTCTGAGCCAGAAGATCGAGATCTTTACCTGCCTTTTTTCTTTTGTATTTGGAGGGTACTTTGATTCCGTTATTGCGCAAAACACTGATTAAAACACCGGCGGCATAAAGTTCGGGATTTAAAGATCTTACCCTTTCCTTCAGAACTGAATGCTTGGTTGACATGGTTCCATAAAAAACAACCTTTAATTTTCCATTTTTAATTTTGGGCTTTCCTCTGATATCACGCGTGTGTTTACCGATTTTAACTTTTGAATAGCAGGAGATAAAAGGAGAAACTGGTTTACAGGACGCTGTTACTTTAGAGCCCTTGCGGCGCAGATAGGCAGTTATGGAATTATTATCCACTGCTATGGGCGAAGGTTTGGTTACATATCCTTCAGATCCTTTGGAAAATTTGAAACCAGGGGGTTTATACCTGGTAAAATAACTGCTGTCGATTGCTACTCCTTTTGGAATACTGGTAATTCCGGCTTTTTTCAAAACTTTTACCATTTTAGTCAAATCATTTTTAGATGTAGTAGGATCACCATTGCTCCACCAATAAAGAGGGGTCGTTAATTGGTTATTTTTCTTTTTTCCCAGGAATTTGGTTGTAAATCTGTAATTTTTACCCATATATCTGACTACAGTTGCAGTAGTTATTACCTTGATGCAAGAAGCCGGAGTAAGAGGATCCAAAGCTCTCCAATAATAAATTCTTTTGCCATTGAGCCATCTGGCATAAACAGATTTTTTTCCGGGCAGGGTTGTTTTCTTTAAAAGACGATTGATTCTGATCCGCAGATCGTTTCTTTTGCTGTAAGCCCGAATCGGGATATGCAACAAAAAAACAAATATCACTGACTTGACTAAATATTTTTTCATAATAACCTTTTGCCTGAATCAATTACTGCAAACATCAGGAACTGACTAGTTCTTTACAATTAAACAATTGTACTGTAAATTTCGGTCTTTCTGGAGAGTATACATGTCATCCATCCGTAAAGCATACAAAACAACAATTAAAGAAAATCTTCCAGATGATCTCACAATTGATCTGGGAGGTCAAAAACTCCATTTTAAAAAACGAACCTGGACTATTGCAGATTCTACAGGAGAATCTCAAACCAAGGGATTACGCTATGGTGATAATCCAGGTCAACCTGCAGCCCTCTACCGCTTGGATTCCGGTTCTTTTAAATATAAAGACCTCGAATTCAAAGCTGGAAAACCTATGGTTTCAGGGTTAACCGAAGATAATTTTCTCCAATTCGGAAAGCATCCGGGAAAAACTAATCTTACAGACGTAAATGCCGGCCTGAATATTCTGATTAATTTGCATAAAAATCCTGCCGTAGCCATTCTCAAACATAATAACCCCTGTGGAGTTGCAACTGCAAATGATCTGGCATCAGCTTACCGCCGAGCTTACAGGGCAGACAGAATCGCAGCTATGGGCGGGGTTGTGGTCTTGAACAGAGCTGTGGATACAGACACGGCAACCGCCATTTCTCAATCTTATTCAGAAGTTATTGCAGCTCCAGCTTATGAAGAAAAAGCTGTTGAAATCCTCAAAAAAAGGAAAAATCTGAGAATAATTGAATTGCCCCAATTGGGAAATCTAGAAGAATATCTTGCTTTACCTCAGTTCAACTTTACAACCTTGAAAGATGGTGGGCTTATTCTAGAACTGAATCATGCAGATTCAATTCTAACTCCCGAAAAACTGGTTCTAGCCAACCATAAAAGAAAAGGTAAAGAATATAAAATAAAAATCAAGCCCAATCAAAAACAATATGAAGATTTGCTCTTTGCCTGGAATATTGTTGCCAAAGTTACTTCCAACTCCGTAGTTTTTGTTTCTGACGGAGTCAGCAGAGCAATAGGTACAGGAGAACAGGACAGAGTCGGAGCAGTTAGACTGGCAATCAAAAAGGCCTACACCAAATATGCCGATAATCTGGCCTTTGATAAATTCAAACTTTCCATCTTTCAACTGGAAGAAAAAGTCAACAATGGAAAAATAGATCGGCAAGAGTTGGACAGGATTCATCAAATTACTCGCAAAAACAAAGGAGGTCTCCAAGCAAGTGTACTTGCTTCCGATGGTTTCTTCCCCTTTCGCGACGGCGTTGATACAGCTATTGAACAGGGAATTTCCGCCATAATTCAGCCCGGTGGTTCCATCCGAGATCACCAATCAATTGAAGCCTGCAATGAAGCCGGTATTTCCATGGTATTTACCAACAAAAGGGTTTTTAAACATTGATCTTTTTTCTTCTTTTCATAGCCATCCCCATAAGTGAACTTTTTTTTCTGATCCATCTTTCCTCCATAATTGGCTTTTGGTATACTTTGCTAATTATTTTCCTTACTGGTATAGTAGGCTTCAAATTAATGAAGTCCCAGGGTAGAACTATTCTTGGTTCTATCCAAACCCGTATGTCTCAGGGAGAAATCCCCACTTTGGACATGGTTCAGGGGCTGCTGATTCTGGCTGCAGGAATATTACTTATAACCCCGGGAATATTTACCGATCTGACCGGTTTTATCTTATTAATTCCTTTTACCAGGCCATTATTGGCCAAATTGCTTATCAAACACTTTAAAAACAAGATCGAAATTCATCAATTCGGTAACATGCCGAATGGATTTAACAATATGAATGGTGATTTCAATAAAGACCCCTGGTCAGAGCAAAATCCCCATTCCAAAAACAGGATAATCGATGCCGACTGGGAAGAAGAAAACGACGAAGAAGACTAACCGCAAAAAAGCAAAAAACAAAAACCTTCCTGCAATTTCTGATAATCAGGAAGAATTCATTGAGGTTGAAGAGGAAGAACTGGAAGACGAGGAAGAAGAAGAACTTCTGCTTGAAGTTGAAGAAGAAAAAGAAGATAAAGAGCTGGACGAAGCTATCAACTTCAAATATTTCGAGTCGAATCTTCTTGGAGATTCCAGCAAAATCGTCAAATATGATCCTCTCAAGGCTTATATTCAACAGATCCGTAATTATCCCCTCCTCTCCCAGGAAGAAGAAAAAGAAGTCGCTAAAAAATACAATGAAACTTCAAATGGTTATTACGCTAAAAAGTTAATTACCTCCAATCTTCGACTGGTTGTAAAAATTGCCCATGAATACAGCAAATCCTATACTAACCTCATCGATCTGGTTCAAGAAGGCAACATTGGTCTGGTAAAAGCAGTTGAAAAATTCGATCCCTACAGGGGAGTCAAATTATCCACCTACAGTTCCTGGTGGATCCGAGCCTATATTCTCAAATATCTCCTCAACAACTGGAGACTGGTCAAGGTTGGTACTACTCAAGCCCAGCGCAAACTTTTTTTCAACCTGAACAAACAGACCCAGCAACTTAAAGCCAAAGGCATCGATCCCACCAACAAAAAAATTGCCCATGCTCTTGATGTACCGGAATATGAAGTCAATGAAATGCGCAAAAGAATGTCAGCCTCCGATCTGAGCCTGTCAACTCCAATTGGAGGAGAAGAAGGTGATACCGGAGAAATCATCGATCTGATGCCCAACGATTCCAAAACTCCGGAGAAAATTATTGATGAGTACACTTCCCATAAATTAATTCGCCAAAAAATCAAAGAATTTGCTAAAACTCTCGAAGAAAGAGATCTTTTCATTTTGAATAACCGTCTTCTTTCCACCGCTCCCTATACTCTCAAAAAGATCGGGGAACATTACGGGATCTCCAGAGAACGGGCTCGTCAACTCGAAAAAAGAATCAAAAAGAATCTGCGACAATTTATCAGTGATGAAATTGGCGACAAAATCGATCCAGCCCAATTGGAACTTTCAGATGAAGAGACAATGACAGCCGATGAAGTCCAGGAGATCATCAAGGATAAACTTACAGACTTTGCCACTAATCTGACTGGAAGTAAAAAAGTGATCATGAGAGAAAGAATTCTGGCTGACAACCCTCTCACCATTAAAAAACTCAGCAACAGATATTCCATTAAACCAAGTAAAATCAGAGAGATCGAGCTTGGCCTCATGAAAGAACTGCGCAACTATCTGCTGAAAGAATTGGGTGACAACGTCTACATAGCTCTTGGTGACAAATGACTTCTCCTTCTTCCCCAAACCCTGGCAAACTATATGTAGTCCCCACCCCTATTGGCAATCTCGATGATATTACCCTGCGTACTCTTAAAATTCTCAAAAAAATAAAATATATCGCCTGTGAAGATACTCGGCGCACCCGAATTCTTCTTTCCCATTTCGATCTGCCTGACAAAACCCTGATCTCCTGTTTTAAAGAAAACGAATTTCAGCGCAAAAAAGAACTGCGTTCTCTGCTTGAAAAAGGCAATAATCTGGCTCTGCTCAGCGATGCCGGAACTCCGGGTATCTCAGATCCCGGCAATCTGATTGTCCAGGAAGCTCTTGCCACCGGAGCCAAAGTCATTCCACTGCCCGGAGCATCTGCTGTTACTACTGCAATCAGCGTAGCCGGTCTCGATGCTTCCAGATTTGTTTTTCTTGGTTTTATTGGTAAAAAAGGCAAAGAACGTAAAAATGATCTTATTTATATTGCCAACAACCGATATTCATCAGTTGTATACGAATCACCCCACCGTCTTCAAAAAACCCTTGCAGCTCTGTTAGAATATTGCGGTTCCCAAAGAAAGATAACAATCGGCAGAGAGATCACCAAAATTCACGAAGAATTCGTGCGGGGAACCATGGAAGAAGTAAATGAATATTTTTATGCCAACCTGATCAAAGGTGAGTTCACCTTGGTAATAGCTCCTTCAAACAGGGAAATTCCACCCATTTTACCGCCCCTGGAAAAAGAAATATCCAGATTAAAAAATTTAGGACTCTCTTCAAAGGACATTTCAAAGATTTTAAGCGAATATTACAATAATTCCAGTAGGTTCATCTACAATCTCACCTTGAAATCCTGAACTATTTTCAAAAATAATTACAAAAATACTAAAATTTTACAAAAACACTTGACGGAATATTCCAACTGGACTATATAATGTAAGTGATAATTTAATGGCGATTTCAAATTGCCAAGTAGATTATTTTGTATCTGAATCACTCGAAAGGGATAAATTACATTTCATCAGTCCCAACAAGCGGACTATTATCTATTATAAACCCCAACTTGTTGACCCTTTCCTATCACAATGCATCACATACCAGCTCCGATTCCTTTTGAGTGTTGATATTCCCTTAAGGTTAGAGTTGGGGTTTCCTTCCTTTTAAAAAACGATATACTGATTATATGAAAAATATAATCAAAGTTAAAGATCGCTTTCACGGCAAAAGGATAGAAAAAATTTTAAAAGCTAATTTTCCCAATATTTCCAACCGGGAATGGAAAATCTCACTAAACAAACAAAATATCACTCTTGCAGATAACACTCCTGTCAAATGGGGAGATCGTTATGCCGCCGGAACTGAAATCAAGATCATCAAATTGCCACCCTCAAAAAACAATTGGCTTCCCCTTGAAAATAAAATTAATAAAATCAAAATTATAACTGAAAATGAATTTTGGCTCGCCTTGGATAAACCATCCGGAATACATTCCCTTCCTTTAGCTTCCACTGATAATAAAAATGTTGCAAGTCATCTGCGCCATCTACGCCCTGAAATAGTGGAAAAGGCTGATCCTCCCTCGGAAGGAGGAATAGTAAATCGTCTGGATTATTGGACTTCAGGTTTGCTGGTAGCAGCAAAATCTCCCCGAATCTACATAAAATTAAGAGGTTGCCTGTCCAATCACCGTCTGGAAAAAGAATATATCGCCCTGGTCAAAGGCAAAGCCCCCCAAAGGCAATGGCTTCATGGAAAAGTCGCAGGTACTGGAAAAGACAGAACAGTTTTCACTCCCGGTGAAGAAGGTAAAGGAAGAAGAGCCATCTCCCTGCTGGAAACCCTCGATTACAACCGAGGTATTTCCCTGGTAAAACTTACCACCAGATTTGGTTGCCGTCATCAAATCCGAGTACAATTACAAAGTTTGGACCTTCCTATAATGGGTGATGTCAAATATGGAGCTGAGCCTCTTGCTTTTCCCGGATTTTTTCTCTGGGCCCGCAAAATCACCATTCCCGTCAATCCCGAACAAAAAAGAAGCAAAAAAACAACTCTTACCAGTGTTCACCTCCCTGCCAACCGGATTGATCTTCTCAAATCAACCGGATTCGAACCCCACTTCCCCCAACTGAAATCGTTTAGTTAAGATGGGAACTGCTTAGTTTTTTGATGCGGTGGGAGGGGATCTTTAGTTGTTTGAGGATTTGGAGGGAAGAATCGGAATGTTGTTTTTTGATAATTTCAAAAGCTTTTCGCGCCAGATAGATGGATTTATGGTTGAGAATTTTTTTCAACCAGACCGGTTCTATCTCTTCAAGTTTGCTCAGAAGAAAAAGGCCTTTGGTAATATTGGATATTTTGGAAGAACCCAGAAGTTCTTTTGCTAATTTTCTGGTTTTGACTGCTTTATCCTGGTTTACCAATTCAATAATAGATCTGCTGTATTTTTTCCTTTGAGTTTTGGTGAGATTTTTTCCTTTTCGTACTGAAATATCTGAATTCTTGAGTTGGGCAAAAACCTTGTGAATTACATTTTTATCTTTTTCTTTTTCCAAAAAATCGGCCAGTGTTTCCTGTTTTGAAAGGAGTAATAATCGCCAGGCTGCAGCTCTTATCAGTCCATATTTAACCCTGGTGTATTTTCTAATTAACTCAAGATTGTTTTTCAGAATTTTTTGAGAAAACTTCCGGATTGCATCAGATCTGCAAAGATGAGCAAAACCTTTCAACTCAAGATTATCATTCCAGGAAGAAAAAATATTATAAACAACACCAAGGGGAGCTTTGCTTAACAAATTCTCCAAGGCGGGCTGGAGCAGTTTTTCCAATCTGTTAAAACCACTGCAGGAACTTACAGCCAATATGGGAACAGGGATTTTCATCTCCAAAGCGTTTAATTTGTACCTTTTGCGATTATATTTGGTCATTTTGAAAGGAGGAGTAATTGAATAAAGACGCATAAGTGATCGATTTGATTCAAGCTGCAGTAGATTTTTCAAAAATATTCCCGAAGAAAACATATCTGCTTCCTGAAAATTTTTGTTGATCCAGTTTTTGAAAAAATTACTGGAATCAATATTGAGTTGGGGAATATTCCTTTTGGGAAAGAGTTTATTTTTGTTGATACCTGTACCAACAATTAAACCTTGGGCATAAAATATTTTTCTTTCCCGGTTGTCTTTCCAGTATTTTTTTACAAGCTCGGGAAGAAGAGCTTCGGTGGGATTGAAAGTAAGCAAAAAATCAGCTGTTTTGCGCATGGCACTGGTTGGAGAAGTTTGAGCAAGCTCCTGGAGAAAATCACTGCAATTGGTATTTTTCAAGGCAAAAGCATGGAGGCATTTTACTCTGACATCAAATCTTATCTCTCGGTTTTTAATCAGGGATTTTATTTTCCGGGAATAAACCGGAGAATTTGCCAACACATAGCAGGACAGGATTGTGTTGTCTTTGTCTTTCGGATTATTAAGACTTTTCTTTAAATATTTATTGGAAGCCTTGAGATTGGATAGACCCCAGATGGCAAGAAATTTTATTTTAAGGTTGTGATCCTGGGAAGCAAAAAACTGCAGATCCTTGAAAATTTTTCTGTTGCCATATCTGGCGGTAAAATAGATAGATTTTTTAATAAATTCATTTTGACGTTCTGAAAGCATTTCTTTGGGATTCTTTTTCTCAAGATATTTTTTTTCAGCCTTTTTCCAGATGCGCTTGGCCATTCTGATTACAGGAACAACGCTGTTGGGATTGCCCAATCTGCTCAATAAACGTCGGGCTGTGTCCTTCTGGGAGAGATTTTCATTGGAAAGAGCTTCCAGCAATGGTTTGAGGGAACGACTGGAGAGTCTTTTCAATTCATTGACAGCCCATTCCTTTTTGGTTGAATCTCCCGCATTATTTTTGAGATAAAACAGGTAGGGAATATATCTTTTGTACAACTCCATGAGCAATTCGCCAAACACCGGACGATGGGTATATATGAAAGAAAGGGGATAAATCGTTTTTTCCAGATTATCAAGATTTTCGATTAATTCATCTATATCGAGGGCATATTTGCCGGCTCTCCGAACCAGATCATCCTCTGAAGATCTTTTGATTATGTTGTGATAGATTTGAGAAGCTTCTTCAGGCTTGTTTTGTTGAAGCAGCAAAGAAGCCAGAGAAAAATAATAATTCATTTCGTATGGATCCAGCCTGATTGCTTCACGATATGCTTTAATTGCCCCTTTATAATCTTCAAGTTTGAGCGCCAATTCACCGGCTTTAGCCCAGGATGCCGCACTGCTCGTACCTTTTTTTATGGCCATTCTTAAATATTCTCTGGCCTTGTCATCATCACCCATTACAGCCCAGGTATTGGAAAGTTGTTCATAAAATTCTCTGGATCTGTTGGGAATCTGTTTGATGGCAAGTTTGAGATATTTGATCAATTCCTTGTATCTCCCCAGTGAATCAAGCAGATCTATCAAGCCCAGAAGTGGCTTGCTCATCTCTGGTCGCTTGCGGTGCATACCTTTATAAATCCCCAGGGCTTTGCTCCAGATTCCAGCCATAGTGTATCCCCGGGCAAGAAAAAGTCCTTCCTGCAGTTGATCCGGCTGCCAATCGGCAAATCTTTTATTCAATTCCTTTTTAAGTCTCTTCAACTCTTTCCAGGTTTTGAGCAGACTGTTTCCAATTTTGCGGGACATGCGAAAGTTGCTGTTTTGTCTGGCAACTTCCATTCCTTTTTTGAAAATTTTGATAGCTGCTTCTACCTGTTTTTGTCTGCTCTTTATTTTGCCGTGCAGAAAAAGCAGGTTGGCATCCTTTGGTTTGAGTTTGATTCCTTTTTTTATATAAAATTCAGCTTCCTTGTATTTGCCTACCTCCAGTAATACTTTGGCAATTGTAAAAAATCCTTTTTCCTTTTTAAGAAACATTTTGGGAGCCAGGATTTTTTTCCAGGTGGAAAGGGCTTTTTTCCTTTTACCACGAGCCCAGTACTGCTGTCCCAGATTGATGTAATGCTCGTAATCCATAGGTTCAAGCCTGATCAATTTTTTGTAAACATCGATAACCTTCTCGGGCTTGTTCCACTGGGCATAAAGATCGGCAAGTGCAATCAGCAAAGAACCGCTGTTGGGATATTTTCTCAGGAGAGAACGGGTCAATCTGAGAGCTTTTTTCTTCTTGCCCAGTTTTTCGTAACTTCTGGCCAGTTCAATGGCAAATTTAAGCTGAGAAGGAGCTGTTCTGACCAGTGCTTTTCTTTCTGCAATAATCTTCTCGGGCATTGCCCCCGATTTATCCAGTAACCTGATAAGTGCCAATCTGTAATCAACATTGCTCGGGGATTTGGAAATCGCTCTTCTGAAATGGGATTCCGCCTTGTCAAAATTGCCCAATTCACTGTGAATTTTGGCTTTGATGCTGTGTTGAAAACCATTGGGATTACCCCATTTTGAATCAAACATCTTCAAAATTCGCGGCAACTCGTCGCGTCTTCTGCCAATTCTGACTATTCTGTTCACCAATTCTTTACGAATCCAATGATTTGAACTGGTTTTTCCCATTGCCTGCCAATAAATTTCAATTGCTTTCTGATCCTTACCCATCTTTTCATGGATTCGCCCTATTGCTTTGAGGATTTTAACCCGGCGTCGATTATCACCATGAGCCATTTTGTAAAGTCGCCTAAATTGTTTCAGAGCCTTTTTAAAATGCATACCTGTACTAAGCAGTTGAGCAAATTCCCATCTTATACTGAAATTTTTCGGCTGCAATTTGAGCAGTTTTTTAAAATAGGTGGTTCCTCCTTCAATATCACCCCCTAAAACTGATAGCCTGATTAATTCTTTGAGGAGCCTTTCTCTGATTCTTTTCTTCTTTACCCGGGCCAAAGCTTTGTTGAGATTGGTTCTGGCCTTTTTATACTTGTTTTTCTGCAAATACAATTGTCCCAGAATCTTGAAAATTTCATATCTCTTATTATTGATTTTTACAGCTTTTTGGAGTTGTTTTTCTGCTTCATCCAACTTGTCAATCTTGATTAAAAGTCGAGCCAAAATAACTCTGTATTGAAATTTTTTGGGATTTTTGCTGATATTATTTTTATATTGTTCTAGCAATCGATCCAGGGAGCTGTAATTTTGATAGAGTTGAACAAGTTTTCTAAAAGCAAAACCATCATCAGGACGCTTGAACAGCATACCCTTATAGCGGGCAATCATAGCCGGAGTAAAGCGATCTCTTTTAACTTTCCAAGCTTGACTCTGAAAAGGTGTAAAAATAAATACCAAAAAAAGCAGAGAGTAAATTAATGTTTTCATGATTGGGTACTGGGTGGAGGTAGAATTTCAAGTGCTTCGTCAATAATTTTATTTATTTTTTCCTGACAGTTTTTACTGGTGATCCCTAAAGGTGCTTTTTTATTCTTATCTTTATCTGCAAAGAGATCTGCTTTAACAGAATTGTCATCAATTGCAGGTTTTTCATCAAGACAGACATTATTGATGATTGTAATGGCCAGATTGAGTTTTTTAATAATCACATCATAAAAATACCGTGAAATTCCAATGGAACTGCTGGCTTCGGTTTTTAAGTTGATAATAGCACTGTAAAGATTTTCTATTGTTTCAGTTCTGGAACCATTTTTCCATGTTTCAAGTGCATTTTCTAGTGGTTTCCTGATCTTCTCCCTCTGTTTCAAAAATTGCATTCTACTTTTGGTATCTGATAATTCATTGCGCAGAATATTGTTTTCCTTTTTCTGTTTTTCCATTTTTTTGAGTATTTTCTCTTTGTTTCTCTTGCAGATGAGAATTTCTTCCTTTTTGTCTTCGATTTTTGATTGCAGATCATCCTTACCCACAGAACCAAAGAAATAAGCGACAAAAAAGATAACAAAACCGATGATTGTCAGTGAGATTCGCATTCCCCAAGTGCTATGGGTAATTCTTTTGAAAAAATCTAATAATTTCCTGGTCTCTTTCAAGTCGAATTTTTCCTTCTTTTCAGAAGGAGTTTCCGCAGGATTTTTATTTATTTTTTTGGAATTATTGTTTTCATTATCTATTTTCATAAGTTCTTAACCTTATTTGGAAGAGGTGCAATCAATGATAACATCTGACCTGTAGGCCAACCATCCCTGCGATAAGAAAAAAACTTTTCCTGATCACAAAAGGTACAATGATTAAAACTACTGATATTTTTACTCAAGATTCCACTTTTTAGCAATTTACTTTTCACACTGCCTGGCAAATCTATGTATTTTTTATTTTTTGAAGGATGGGGAAAGATAAATTCCTCAAGATTCTGCTCTTTGAACTGCCGAGCAACTTCAAGACCGGTCTCAAAACAACATCTTCCTATTGCCGGTCCGGCAGCGGCAATAAGATTGGATGGAGCTTCACCGGCCAGTTTGCAAAGTGCGTCAACCCCGGTACCAACGATTCCTGCAATAATTCCACGCCAACCAGCATGAAGTGCTGCAACCGCATTACCCCGGGAGTTACTCAATAAAATCGGCAGGCAATCAGCTGTATATACCCCGACACAGATTCGGGGATCATTGGAAACAATTCCATCGGCTTCAGTTTCCAAAAGATCTTCATGGGATTTTTTCAGACCGGCTCTCACCACGGTGTTTCCGTGAACCTGATTTACCAATCTCAGGGCAGAAGAAGACAAGCCCAATTGCTTGAATAACTGACGGCGATTTTTAAAAACATTTTCCCTGTCACCCTTTTTATAATGCATATTGGCTGTGTCAAAAACACCGGAAGAATAACCACCTTTTCTGGTAGTAAAAGCATGTTTTACCGGAATTTTGTTTAAAAGGGATGATTGCAGAATTTCAATTTGAGTATTAGATTTCGCCATAATCGACTATTTCCATTCAGGTTTTTCCAGAATATCCAAAATTGCCTGCATATCAACCGGCAATCGGGAGGTATATTCCATTTTTTCACCACTGAGAGGATGGATAAAACCCAGCAAGGAAGCATGAAGAGCTTGACGCCCTAGTTGATCGTGCAATTTTCGAGTCAGATCAGTTCCAACATTTTTTCTATAAAGGGGATCCCCGAGGAGAGGATAACCAGCATCATAAAAATGCACCCTCACCTGATGAGTCCTTCCTGTATCCAGTTGCACCTTCACCAAGGTTGCATTCTGATTCCAGTGTTTTTGGACAGAATAATGAGTGATAGCCCTCTTTCCCTTCTTCACTTTGGAACTGAACTTTATTCTGTGCCTGGGATTTCTCCTATACAAAGTAGAAAATGTTCCTTTGGCAACAGGGAAATGTCCTCTCAAAACAGCAGTATATTGCCTTTTGATTTCATGGCGGCGAAAATCTTCCACCAGCTTTTCTTTGGCCTTCGGACTTTTGGCAACAACCAGCAACCCCGAAGTATCCTTGTCTATCCGATGAACAATTCCCGGTCTCAATTCCCCTTCAGAACAACTGAAGGTACCCCTTCCCAAAAGGGCATTGACCAAAGTTCCATCGGGATGCCCCGGAGCCGGGTGAACCACCATTCCGGCTGTTTTATCAACCACAAGAATATCTTCGTCTTCATAAACAATTTCCAAAGGTATCTTTTGGGGAACAGCCCTGGAAAGAGGTGGTGGTACCGGCGTATACTCTACAATATCACCTTTTTTCAAACTGGATGAAGGTTTTACCTTTTTACCGTTTACCAGCAAAAGTCCCTTGTTTATCGATTTTTTGATATTTGATCTGCTATCTTCTATTTGGCGGGAGAGCCAGAGATCTACTCTGCTGTTGTCTTGAGTAACTTTAAATTTTATAGTCAAAGTGTTCTGTCATGAAATGTGGTAGAAAATCAGTAAATAATTCCAGAGTGAACCTGAAATTAAGAGTTCTGAGAAGAAAGTTGAGCAGAAATTTAAACTGCATGATAAAACTTTGAATTTGCAAAATTTTACCAGATTGATGATTTGACGTTCCGCATTTCATAAAGAAGAACATCTACCAGAGTGTGCTCATAGATGTTCATTTTATAAATTTCGGGAGTTACTCTGTCCTTGTAATGACTGCGACCCTCTTCGATCTGATCAGCCAGAGCTTCAAAAACATTGTCTTCGTATATGGCTTTTTCCAGAACTTTCATATTGTAAAGTTTGATGTCCGAGGCAATAGTTTTGGCATATCTGTAAGCTCTTTTGGGATTGTCATATTTTCTGGCCATTATTGCTCCTTCAAATGGGGATAATTCATCATTGTAACCAATTTTCAAATTTATACCGGTTCGCAACTGTTGTTTTCGGGAATTATTTTACCTGCACACCAACAAACAGTCAAACTATTAATAGTAAATCTGCAAAGACATGAAGAACTGAAAGGTATCAAAATTGTAATATTCGGTATAAGCCGGAGTAGTGGGTTCATTATTCATGATTATGCGCTCCCTTTGCTTTTCCACATCCACCGGCTTGGGAAAATAAAAACGCAATCCCAGTCTCAACACGACCTGATCTTCCATAATAGTAAATTCAAGTCCGGCTCCGCCAAAAAGATTATTGCGATTTTTGGGAGACCCCATATCAATTCCGATACCTCCGCTGGCAAAGGTGGCATAGTTATTTTTACGGAAAAAATAAACAATCCCGGTTAACTTTAAATTTGGAACAAATTGCAAAGCTTTTTCATTTAAAAGATCAGAGGGAGGAGTTGAAGTAACCCGGTTAAAATCGTATTCAAGATCTACACCTGCCACTCCCATGAATCTTGAAGACAGAATAATTCCGGCAGAAGCCTGATTCCCAAAACCAATCTGGGGACCAAAACCAAAAGAAAATCGACTGGTAATACCTTTCTTGGCTGAACCGGCAACAGGAAAAAGAAGAAATAACAAAACCACAAAAATCCAAAGGAGTTTATTCATTGGTATTTACTCCAATCTCCCAAAAATTCAACTTCATATTCAAGCTCAATCCCCTCAAGTTGCATGACTTTTGTTTTTACCATTTCCATCAAAGTTCTTATTTCGCTGGAATCAGCCCTGCCGTTGTGAACTATGAAATTAGCATGATTTTCATATACGCGAGCGTTTTTAGTATGTAAACCTTTGAGACCCGCCTTGTCGATAATTTTTCCGGCTGCCTTGCCCAAATCCCTCCTGTTTTTAAAAACACAGCCACAGGATGGAAATTTTCTTTCCTGTTTAGCCAGTCGTATCTGCTGAATTCTGTCCATTTCTTCTCTGATTTTGCTTTTTTCTTCATTTTTCAATTTAAAATATGCTTTTAAAATTATTTGATCTTTCGGTTTAAAGGGGGAATTTTTGTAGGAAAAATCTCCTGGTTGATTATGGTATTTCAATTGAGAACCTGAATTGTCAACAACCAAAGCCGAGTGAAGAACCCTGGAAATCTCACCTCCAAAGGCCCGGGCATTCATATAGATCGCTCCTCCAATACTCCCGGGAAGCTGGGTAAGAAATTCCAGGCCGCTCAACCCTTTATTCAAAGCCAAATGGGCAAGTTTGTGAGAAGATAAACCTGCTTCTACCCCCAGTAATTGATTTTTGATTTCAAAATCAACCAAACCTGTGAGAATCACTGTAATTCCATTTATACCCCGATCGCTGATCAAGATATTGCTGCCGCCGCCGATAACCGTAAATTCCAAGGCCAACTCTCTGACAATTCTAAAAAAAGCAAGGGCGTGATCAATATTTTTTGGGAAAACTGCAATCCTGGCTTTGCCACCGGTTTGGTAAGTTGAATAAGCACCCAGGGAAAGATTTTTTTGGATTTCCAATTTACCATCTGTTTCAATCTGAACAAGTTTCAAAAATTTTTCCTCTTTCGAGGATAATTGAAAAACCATAATTATAATCAACTCCGTTAATCCAGTTGAGGGAAAACATTGATTTTTATTCAACGCTTCCCTGCTTCAGCTATTATAGTATAACCTTCAATAAAGTCGATCCTTTATTTGCCGGTCATTTTTCCGATCATTTTTCTGACTACTGTCCCCAAATTAAAACTTGAAACTGAACACATTAGTTAGTTAGTTAGTTAGTTAGTTAGTTAGTTAGTTAGTTAACAATTGATTTATCAAGTTTTTGGATTATAATTCAACAGATTGTCAAACCTGAATTCACTTCTTTTTGCAAACTGACAAATCAACCTTGCAAAAAAATTTCTGCAGACAATTTAGTTTTTTAATTCCCGTCCCAACAGGGAATAAGGATATATTATGAAGTTTAAAATTACAGCTGTAATCCTTACTTTGATTGCGATTATACTTACTTCTTGTGCCGGGGAAAGTGTAAGATGCGGTAACGGAAAAACCGAAAATGGTGAAGAATGCGATGATGGCAACACTATCAGCGGAGACGGCTGCTCCTATGATTGCAAACTTGAATCTGTCTGTGGCAACAGTATCTGCGAAAGGGCCGAAATGCAAACCTGTCCCGAGGATTGTAATGTCTGTGGCAACGGCATCTGTAATGAAAATGAATCTGTAGCCACCTGTTTTACCGATTGTTATTGTGGCAATTCCACCTGTGACCAAGGCGAAGATCACAATATCTGCCCAACTGATTGCCCCGCTGTCTGTGGCAACGACGTCTGTGAAGAGGGTGAAAACACTTCAAACTGCCTCAAAGACTGCTATTGTACCAACGGCACCTGTGATTCCGGTGAAACAAGCGAATCCTGTCCCCAGGACTGCAATAACAATGCCGTCTGTGGCAATGATATCTGCGAAGAAGGCGAAACCGAAGCTTCCTGTCCCGAAGACTGTTCTGCTTCTCCTGTCTGTGGCAACAATATCTGCGAAGAAGGCGAAACCGAAGCCTCCTGTCCCGAAGACTGTTCTATTTCTTCTGAATGTGGTAATAGCACAATTGACAGTGGAGAAGACTGTGATTCAAACAATCTCAACGGACAAACCTGTTCTTCTTTAGGTTACGGCAGCGGCATTCTCAGTTGCAACTCCAATTGCACCTTTGATACTTCCAATTGCGATTGTGTCATTGTTCCCCAGTCAGGCTGCCCTTCCGGCGAAAAATGTACTGTGGATACGGCAACTTCCAACCGCTGTATCTCGGCAGGAACCGGCTCCGAAATGGATGAATGTGCCTCTGACAGTGATTGTGCCGAAGGATTAACCTGTGCAGGTTTGGGAGCAATCGGAGTCTGCCGTCGTTTTTGTCGCGGCCCCAATGCCACTTACGACTCTGGTGACTGTATCAGCAGTGCCGGCAGTATCTGCAAATACCAAGTTGAAGATGGCAGTGGCACCGTGGTTCCTTCTACTTATCTGTGCACAGCTCCCTGTGATGTTGTCAATGCCACCGGCTGCCCTGCAGGATATGCCTGTGATCTTTACGGTATTGATCGCACCAGCAATGGACTGCCGGATCTTTACGGGTCCGAATGTTATGATCTCAATAACAGTGCCTACTGGTGCAACGGTTCTGCCTGCTCGCCAAGCTATGGCTGCTTTGATTTCACCGGTTACGGAGGTGTAAAAGACTGCTTCCGCTGGTGTTCAACCGCCAACGATCCCTGTCCGGGACTCGGTCTTGCCTGCTGGAGCTTTCTGGATCCGGTAATTATCGGCGGAGTTGAATACGGCTATTGTGATTTTGCTGAGTAAATACTCTTAACATTTAATTTAAACTAACCAGGAACCAAAAAACTATCATGAAACATCAGTTTATCTTTATAATATCTCTTCTGGCAATTTTCAGCCTCGGCTGCGACGACGACAATCAGAACAATACCAATCTTCCTTTTGAAGATCCTGTATATACCGATTCCATCGATTTTACCGGTCCGAATCGCATCTATTACACCATTACCGGTCCCACCTGGGAAGATGCCAATCTGCAGGTCAACGAAACTTTATTTGCAATGGGAGCAGGCTCCGTCGATCCCGAAACAGGACTGATTGTTCCGGAAATTTCGCACCTGGCAGCCTATTGCAGTGATGCTACTGCCTATCTTTCTTTTCAACCGGTGTGGAAAGGTGAAGAAACAATCCCGGCAGGCACCTACACTCTCAGTGGCAAATTAATCGATCCCCTTACCGAAGAATCATCTCCCTTTTTCTCCGTTACGGGAGAACTTGCTGTTACCAACGGACAATATCTGCCCATCGAAGCCACTGCAGCCCATTTGCCTCCTTTAACCGCTAAACTCCATATTCTGGAAATTACCCATGAGTACACGGTCAATCAAAGCACATATACTCAGGTTACCAGGATGGAACTGGCCCAAGTCTGGAAATGTCCTCTTCCCGGAACTCCTCTTTATGAAAAGATCATCAGATGGGGTTGTGAATGGATCGATGGTCACATAGAAGATGAAGGTCAAATCAGCGAAAATGTGATTGCAGACACCCTGCTCACCAGCATGGTGGCTCTTGAACCCATCGGTTACCGCTATGGACCTTTCCCCAGACCAAGTGATTTCGATGACAGAGCTGAAGTATTTCTTGATTTCAAACAAAGTGCCTGTGGAGAATTCAGGGGTTTCTTCATGGCTCTGGTTGAAACCCAGGGAATTGACGCCAACTGGTTATGGTTCTGGTTCAACCATCCTTCTTCCACAGAATATTCCATGTACCAGACCAT
>JAWLEA010000040.1:0-23343 GCA_041686345.1 Polyangia bacterium
ATATTTCTACAAACTGAAAAATCTGAAAGAGCTTGAGCTTAAATCAGTTTTATTATCAGAAAATGAAATTAAAGCCATTGCTCAATTGAAAAATTTAAGAAAGTTAAACCTTGAAAAAACCGGAATTACAGATGATGAAATGAAATTTCTTGGTGGATTAACCAAACTCAAATCCTTAAATTTATCTGTAAATAACATTTCCGATAAAGGTTTGGCTTTTTTGCCCAAGCTCAAAAAGTTGCGCCAACTAAAACTCAATTCAACTAAAATTACAGACAAGGGTTTGACCAGGATCTTCAAGTTGAAAAAGTTGCAGGAATTACAAATTTATGACACCGCCATCACTGATAAAGGTCTGATCAAACTTGCCAAAGCCAAAAGCTCCCGCAAATTGCGAAGACTTAACTTGGGAAAAACCAATATTACCAATGCCGGGCTTAAATATATCGGGATGCTGAAAAAACTGCAAAAACTTGATTTAGGTTCCACCCAAATCTCAGATACCGGTTTGAAATACCTGACCCGCTTAAAAAACTTGCGAGTTCTCTCTTTACAAGATGATAAAATCACTGATGAAGGATTGAAAAATATAATTTCAATGACTAATTTAAGGGGATTGAAACTCAAAAACACCAAGATTTCGAATCCAGGACTCAAATATATTTCCGCCCTCTCGGGCTTGACCAGTTTAAATCTTGCCGGCACCAACGTATCGGACAAAGGTTTGCAGCATATTGCCCACCTGAAAAACCTGACAAAATTGTATTTGCGCCAAACAAAAGTATCCAAATCAGGACTGAGCATCCTGCAAAGAGTCCTCAAACACACCTGGTTTTCAGGGAATTAAATTAAACTAAATCTCTTCATTTTGGAAGATTTGGACAAGTAGCCACCACATGGCTTTGCCCTTGAGATAGCAGTTAAAACAATGGGAATGGGCGCAGGAGTCGCAAGTTGGGCAGGTGTTTTCCTGGCACCAGGTTGTACACCAAGCGCAATCATCGCTGATATCAGGATAATAATTTCCGGCGGGATCCCAACTTTCAATATCCTCAAAATCAAAAAGATATTTATCGTTGTTTTGGCAATAATCTCTGATCTGGCGATTGTTTGTTCTTAAGAGACCATCTTCACCACTTCCGTCGGTATGGCCGGTCATGTACACAAAAACCACATCGGGATAATCCTGCTCCAATTGCTCCATTGCATCAAGATAAGCTTGAATACCATCGACATCATTGTCGGAAACACCACCACACCAAGACCAAATCACTATGTTTGTCTGGGAATTATTATCGAGATGATCACGAGTAACATCGACCCAACTCAAATCGCCATTATGGCCAAGGTCATCTGAAACTTCCACCAGATCAATGGAGGCAAAATCATAGGTTGAATCCTGAAGCATGTTCATGCCGGTTACAACTTGAGAACCATGAGAGGTGTGACCGTAAAAAATATGAGAAGAAGCAATTATATCTTCCACTATGGAAACCGGTAGATTTTCAAATTCCGAAATAACCCCATGATTCGCAGTTTTATCCTGATTGACATTGTTGGTGTTGTTGGTGTTATTGGTGTTATTAACGTTATTCGTGTTGTTGGTGTTGTTGGTGTTATTGGTGTTATTAACGTTATTCGTGTTGTTGAGATTGTTGGTATTATTGGAAGTTGAATCATCATCACAACCACTTGTCAATATTGACAATAAAAAAACAACCACCAATACTCTGAGTTTAAAACCACCCATAATTTCCTCCTGAAAAAGAACTAGTTTGATTTTTTGTTCAAGCTTCTATTTCCATCTATAATGCATTTTGAATATCTAACATTTTCACAAACATTGATTATTGGAGTTGTTTTTAACCTTCCACGGTTTTTGCCAAATACAACAACCAATTTTTTAAGTTTTTTATTTTCAGGAACGATAGTTAGATAATCCTGATGCCAATTTCTCAAAACAACCATGCTATTCTTGTTTTTAGCTATAAAATCCTTAACTTTTTTGTTCCTTGATGCTTGTTTCCATCTTTTTATCTTCTTGTTCATTTTTTTCAGAGGAATTGCATATTCACGCAATATAAGGTTCCCCCTCTTTTTATGATAACTGGGATTTGCCAATACCTGATAGTATTTAACTCCCGGCTTGTAAATATTTAAAGTTCGGCTTTTTGATTTGAAGGTGGAACAATAATAATAAGCTACAGAGCCAGGAATATCGGTTGAAACATTACAATAAATTTTTTTCTTCCCTAACGCTTTTACTAATTTCAATTTCAAAAGTTTCTTCCCCATTTTTTTCATCTGTTTTTTATTTTCAAAGGGAACAATTAGTATTTTGTTTATTGTTTTCGCTTTTTTGAAAAGTCCACCTGAACTTTTTTTGAAAAATATCGAATTGGGAGATTGAATATAAAACTCCAGTTTAGAATTTATTTTATTAGAATAACTACTAAAATTGAGGATTTGTTTAGAACCGAAAAACCTGCACCTACCGGTACTTTTCATTTTGGGAAATAGAGTTTTCACCCTTTTTAACATCTGGGTTTTTACTATTTTTGAACATTTTTTAGATCTGGGGCTTCGGGCAAAGGCAGAAAATGAATAAACCACCATGGTTGTTAGTAATATGGTTTTGATAAAAGCACTTTTCCAGCCATAAAGATCTATTTTCATTTCAAACTCCTAATTTTCATGTTCATACTGCAAATCTTCAACTTAAAATTTATTTTAATTAAAAAAACAATAAAGATTTTAGCCGCTTTTCGTGCATTTTGCAATTGTCTTTTCTCCAATTCTTCCTCTGTACCCTGTTGGTTTTTCATCGAGTTTTTACAAATCTTCAGGTTTTAGAGTTTCTTCACAGCATTTTGGGACACAAAATCGACTATCTGGAAGCATCTCTTCAATTGCAGCACTGTGGCTTACCCCTGGCGTTTTTGTAAGTCGGGTTGGTAGTACTCGTCAGGGTGCGGGATGATTGCGGCGAGCTGGTTGTTATGATGGGGGTTTATTCTTCCAGGTGAAAGCCGAAAATTCTTACCCGGCGCAAGAGGATATCCAAGATAAAGAGAATCAGGAAAGGCCAGAGTAAAAATACCCAGCGGTCATTGTAGGCAACTTTTTTAATGTGACCGGGTTTGTAGAGTTTGCGCAGATTTTTATCGTTGAGCTTTTCTCCGCCGGTCTGACGGGAAAGTTCCATCAGCAGTTGCAATCCCTGACAAAGCTTTGGATTTTCCAGACATTCTTTGCCTGGAGGCTGGACTTTTTTAAGTTCATCGGGATAAGAGTAGGAAACACTGCCAAAACTCTTGCCTATGAGGGATTTGCTTTCACAGGGACAAGCATCTGAGGGGCATTTGATTCCTGCTTTTTTTGCATATTCGGGCATGCAGTAGTGTTTGGATGTCAACATGTAAGTACCGTGTTCAGGCAACTCAAAACGAGCCTGATAACGCCCGGGAGCTGTCTGAGGCAATTCGACATTAAAGGAATCGGAACCGCCGAATTTGGTGACCGTAACTACACTATACATGGAATTTCTCCACCTGGAGTCAGGACTGAGGGCATCTACCTTGACGATGACATCTCTTTCGTCACTTGCTACTTTCATTTGATATTCTTCAAGTTTTTTAACCCGCATGGAATCGCGGAGCAAATTGACCCAGAAGCGTTTAAAGCCGTTGGACCAACTTTCCAACCATTGTCTGGACCAGCGGGGTTTAATGTCAGAAGTAAAGGCAATGGCACGTCCTAAACCAAAATTCCAGCGGGCAAGAATCGGTTCTTTGTAAACATCGGAAATCAGTATCAATTCGGCTCGTTTTTTGGCTTTGGTAGGCACATAACCAAGCAGGTAAGGAGCTGCTTCAATATTGACTCCTCTGAGAAAATCAACGGATTTTACGACTTTTACCTTGACCGGCTCATCAACCAGTGGAGGACGGGCAACCTTTGAAGCTTCCTTGGTGAACAGCCTGGGAAGATCATTGGGATCGGTTGTATAGTAAGAACGACCGTTACCCCTCTCCTTGATTAATTCCAGCATGCCCCGATCTATGGATGACCCCACCCCGATAACACTGATGGAGATATTGCAATTGTTAGCCTGTTGCAAAACATCTTCAAGTCGATTGCGCCCGGATTGACCATCAGAAAGCAAAATAACGTGTTTGACCTTGGCTCTGGCATCACACAGCATATTATTGGCCGCATCCAGAGCTGAAACTATATCGGTACCACCACTGGCTCTGATTTTACGGATAAGCTGCTCTATGCGACTACGGTTGGCGGCATAGGTGAGCTCGACAACTGACTGGGGACGATGGTCAAAAGCAATAATTCCCACCAGATCTCTGGCTCCCAGCAAATTGGAAGTAGAAGCTGCTGCTTCTTTGGCCAACCTCATTTTTACCCCGGACATGGAACCGCTGCGATCGATTACCAGCACCATGGCCACTGAAGGTTGACGCCTGTTTTTTTCCAGATCAAAACGTACCGGCAGCAATTTCTCTATGGGAGTTTGATAGTAGCCTCCTGAACCGAAGGCATTTTCACCACCCACCATGATATAACAACCACCGGTTTTAACATAGCGGGTAAGAATCATCATTTTGTTGGTACTGACATAATTGGCGGAAATATCGGATTGAATAATGCAGGAATAGCGCTTCATCTGGGTGATGGAAGCCGGAAATCCCCAAGGAGGACGTACTTCGACTTCAAGTCCACTGGAACGAAGCGCCTGGACGAAATAACGTCCTTTGGAGGGCTGTGATTCCAGATAGAGAATTCGGGGCTTGTCCTTGGCCATCAAAACTGCCCAGGCCGTATTATTTTTTTTGACAGTATCCCGATTTTTTTCGGTGATTGTCATGGCCAAGCGGAAAGCCTGAATGCCAAGATCATTGACCACCCCTTTAAATTTAAACCTGTTAATGCCCGGTTTCAGTTTGACTTTTCTGAATGATTCCAAGCCACCTTTGTACATTTCTTCAGGTGATTCTCCCTGATACAAAGTGAGATTTGCCGAAGTCTCCACGTTGGAAACTATGGCTGCCGATAATTCGAAAGGGCGCTTAATATCAACACTGGCCGGCATGGAGAACTCGGAAATAAATACTTCGGGTTTTGAGGTTGCCAAGGGGAAATAATGGTAGATTGGAATTTTCTGTTTCTTCAGGGAAGAAACTACTGAAAGAGCACTGCCTCTGGTTTCGAGACCATCACTTATCAGAACAAAACGGGCCGCATGTCCCGAAGGAACCAGACTGGTGCCAAGACGCAAAGCTTCTCCGATATCAGTGTTTTCAACTTTGTCATTACGAATTTTACCAAGGCTTTTTTTATTTTTCAGATTTACCGAGCGAGCATTTTTGTTGAATTTGACCAGACTGGCAGCCACGTCGGAGCTTTTGCTTCTTTTGAGCAATTTATCCAGCATACCTTTGGCTTCCTGCAATTGTTTATCATCCATTGAAGATGAAATATCAAGAAAATAGACATGGGAAAGCCGGCGGTTTTGTTTTTTGGCTGCGGGCCAAGCTACTGCCAAGGCCAAAATAGTAAAGAGGGCAAAGCGAATTAGAAAGATAAGTACCCGCTGAACTCGGGAAAGATCGGACATAGAGGGCAACAAAATCAGCACCGGAGGCAGAAAAACCAGCAAGAGAGCTGCAGGTCTGAGCAAATACCAGACTTCATTGAAAAAGGGTACTTTGAAACTGAACCCGGTGTGGGGCTGATAAACATAGAAAAAGTAGGTCAACATCACCTCAAGCACTAAGAAGATTACAGACTTGGACAGTATTTTTTTGATTCGTTTGTTCATACTGTAATCCTCCTGTTGTAGGTAAACCATTCAAGTCCCAAGATAATCAATACGGAGAGAACAAGGGCAGTCCAAGGTTGCAAACCGATAGTAAGCAACAAACTGAGACAGGCCAAAGCAATGCAAAGAATACCCAAAAATGCCATGATTGCTCCCCAGGCTCCTCGGAGATAAGTCATGATCAACATGCCCACTCCTGCCAGGAACAAGATGATCAAATATTTCCAGGGAATTGAAGTTGATTTTTTGGTTAAACGAATCTGAGGAGTCCAGGCGGGAACGGTTTTACAGCTAATTTTGACTTCCTGAGTGTGAATATTGCTTTCGAGTTTGCTTAAAAGGGAGGTTGCAATTTCTTTGACTTTTTTCCCATTATTCAAAAATGAGTATATTCCACTCAATTTAGGAATAAATACGAGATTTTTACCGGAAAGTTCAGTCTTGGAGCCATCTGGATATTTGATTAAATCGGAATCCACGAAGAAACGATTCGGCTCTCCGGTGGAATAAGTGGCCAGGAATGATGGCGAGGTTCCCCTGAACCAATTGACCATATTCAAAATGAAAACCGGAAATGAAACCTGCAAAACAAAATCGGAGTCTTTAAGGGAAAAACCCAGGCCCAGCATCCTGCGTCCGTCTTTTTTGGTTTTGAGGAGGGAAAAAATTGTACCACGAGCATCTACCTGCATCAGGGATTTGTCACCCTTCTCTTTGACAAATGAACTGCTGACCCCCCACAAGTTGACATCTTTCATGGAGACATTCTCCATGATGGGATGAGGATTGGCACCGCCTGTCCAAAGAATTTGCAGATTTTTTTCTATTTGGTTCTTAACTTTAAAAGGCCGTCCCTGCGGGTTAATATAAAACTGATTGGGAGTGGCGGGTATTTTGGCCGGGACAAAATCATTGTAAATAACAAGATTACAGGGAGCACCACCAATTTCACCGCAGTCTTCAACTAATTCCGGAGCATATTCAGTTGGAAGAACTTTTTCGAAATATCCGGGAATCAGCAAAAGGGCAGCCTCTAAAAAGAGGTTGTGTTCACTCACCAGCAAAATTCTGGGATCAGGTTTACGGGGCAAAATAGACCAGGCTTGATTGTCAAGTTCGAGCTTGTCTTCAAATCCGTCCATGGATTTTACAACAGCCTGAAGCTGCCTGCCGATAAGAGGCATTTTAATAATTTTGGTAACCCGATCACCTGCTTCTATGGTGAGATTACGAGTGGCCCGCCAATTATCGTCCACATAGAATTTGATAGAAATACGACGGGGCTTGGTTGAAAAATTGGTAACTTCAATCAAAACCTGGCCTACATCGGAATCTGTAGGCAGGGGACGAGCCGAAAAAGCAGTTATGGCAATATTGCCGACAGGTTTTTGGGGTTTGACTTGAACAAGTTCAAGCTCAATCCCGGTCAGATCGACTTTTTTGTTTTTTGGTTTGCATTTTTCCTGTTTAACCGGAGGCCAAAAAATATCATTACTAAGGGAGTAGGCTCCATCAGTAACCAGAATAATTTTTTTCTTTTTAAAATTTTGTAGTACCTGCATGGCATAACGCAAACCACTTACAATGTTTCCCGGGGTATGATGAGGAAGAAGTTGCTCCAAATTTGAAAACAGATCTTTAGGATCTTTTTGCCAGGAAACTCTGGGAATTGCCTGATGGGAAAAAGTCACCAGGGAGATTTCTTCTTCGGGATCTTTGTTTTTGATGATATTGCGGACTTCCTGCAGAGCTTTACTCCATCTGTTGATGAATTCATTCTGGCCGGCACCGATATCATTGGTAAGCATTGAGGCTGACTGGTCCAGCAAAATAACTGTTTTTTGTGGTTCTTTTTTTTCCTGGTGCTCAGAAGGATTGGACATGGCAAAAAGAATAAAGCCCAGAATCAATAATTGCAGGAGAAATGAAAAAAAGCGACGTAAAAGGCGGGCAATCAGAGAGCGTTGACCGGCTTTCAATATTTTTTCCCAGAGGAAATGGGCAGAAACAGGAACCAGTCGTTCCCTCATCTTCAATAGATACATCAAGGCAATCAGTCCACCGAACAATCCAAATATTTTTGCTAAAAAGGCAAAGGTGAAACCGGAAAAACTCATTTTATGATACCCCCTTTGCGAAAGACATCAAGCATGAGAGTTTCCAGTTTATCGTCAGAACGAGTATTGAAATATGGAATTGAACGATCCTGACAAAAAGAACGAATTTCAATGATAAACTTTTTCAATTCGCTTTTATAGGCTCGCAGTAGATTTTTGGTAACAGTGACAGATTTCAATTTACCGGTTTCAATGTCCAGCAATTCAATATCACCATTAACATCAGGGGAAAACTCCTGGGGAGACAATACCTGGATGGTAATCACCTTGTACTTGTGATAGCGAAGCATATTGACAGCTTCACGATAACCACGGGTAGTCAGAAAGTCAGACACAAGCACAACTTTTCCCAGTCTGGGTTTGCGATAAACAAAACTGCGAGCTGCCTTTTCGAGATCTGTCACCCCACCGAGTTCCGTTTTTTTGATCTGATGAAAAATCTTGAACATACGGGCTTTGCCTCTACCGGGAAGAAAAAAGTTGTCTATAGTGCCGGAAAAAGGCATCATTGCTACCCGATCGAGATGAGCCAGAGCCACATAACTGAGGGCAGCCGACAATCTGAATGCGTGGAGCAATTTGACTGGATTGCCTTCAAGCATGGAAGAAGAAACATCAAATAGCACATAAACAGGAAGATCTTCTTCTTCTTCGTATAGCCTGACAAAAAGTTTATCCAGCCTGCTGTACAAATTCCAGTCGATGGTGCGAAAATCATCACCGGGAACATATTCCCTGTGTTCGGAAAATTCGAGTCCCGAACCGGTTTTTTTGGTTTTACGCTCAGCCCGGGTACGCCCTGCCATAATTTGACGAGAGATCAAAAATAGCCTCTCCAATTCCCGGAGAAAATCCTTGTTCATTGAATCGTCAATGAGCTTACGTGCATTTTCAACTTTGCTTTTGACGTATTTTTTGGGATCCGGCATAAGACCAATCTACCTGCAACCTTTGGAGAAAGTTATTATATATAATGCAATAGCTTGCAATTGGTGTTGTTATTTTTCTTTTAAATTTTTAAGGATATCATCAAGAAGATCATCGCATTTAATTCCTTCGGCTTCAGCCTCAAAATTGAGAATTAAACGATGTCTCAAAGCCGGTTTGACAACCTCCTGAACATCTTTATAGGAAATAGAATAACGTCCTTCGGTAAGTGCTCTGACTCTGGCTGCCAGCAAAATAGCCTGTGCAGCACGGGGGGAACCACCAAAGCGAACGAACTTCTTGACTTTCTTGGGCGTTTCCTTGTAATCGGGATGAGTGGATCGTAACACTCTCAAGGCATAATCCTGAATATCATGGGGAATTTCCATGGCTCTCACCAATTGTCGCATTTCCAAAATACGCTCGCCGTTCATCACTTTTCTGATTTCGGGAATTTCCTCACCGGTAGTTCGTTTCATAATTTCGTGCAACTCGTCTTTATCGGGAAAGGAAACCACCAGTTTAAACATGAATCTGTCCAACTGGGCTTCAGGCAAGGGGTAAGTTCCTTCCATCTCCAGGGGATTCTGAGTTGCCAATACAATATAAGGAGCAGGCAGCCTGTAGGTTTTGTTGCCTACAGTAACCATTCTTTCCTGCATGGCTTCAAGCAAAGCTGACTGGGTCTTGGGAGTAGCGCGGTTGATTTCGTCAGCCAGAAGAATATTGGTAAAAATCGGTCCCCTCTGAAATCTGAATTTCTTATGACCATCTTCATCCATGATAACATTGGTTCCGATTATATCAGCCGGCATTAAATCGGGAGTAAATTGAATTCTCGAGAAAGGCAGATCCAGTGTTTGAGCCAATGTAGTGACCAACATGGTTTTACCCAAACCTGGTACTCCTTCCAGCAACACATGTCCACTTGATAACAAACTGGTAATTACTCCAATGATGACATTTTCCTGTCCAACTATAAATTTGCCTATTTCATTTTTGAGGGTTCTGAGATCTTTACCAAATTGTTCAACCTTTTGTTTTACTTTTTCATCTGCCATTATTTTCCCTCCCTGGGTTTGATCAGGTGATAGTAGACCTTGACCAGATGTTTGTAACCCGGCGGTATTTCATCTTGTTTAAGTACTTCTTTTGCCTGTTCATTGTATTTGACAAAAACTTTTTTATATTTTCTCTTTGAGAAGCCTTTTTCTGATGCTCCCAGAATAACTTCGTTTCTGGATGGACCCGCGCCTCTTCTTTTGGTTTTCACATTATAATCTTTTACCTTATTTTTCAATCTGGTCTTTTTACCAAAAAGCTTTCCTCCGTCAGCTGTCCCCCAACCTTTGCCTTTGCTGCCTTTGCCTTTGCTGGTTCCCTGGCCTTTTTTGCTTCCTTTTTTTGAACCAGAACCCCTGGAACCTTTGGAGCCGTTATTGAGACGACGATTGCGCTGATAAGGGCTGGGTTTGCCATTTTTTGAAGATGACCCTTTGCGTGAACCCTTGCGTGAACCTTTGCTTTTTGAAGAACGACTGGAACGGCGACCGCCTTTTTGTCCTTTGGCTCTGCGAAAGAAATCTTTAATTCCCTTGCTTCTTCCGCGCATGGATCCGCGCTTTTTCAAGCGTTTCATGGCTTCGCGAATTTCCTTGGCAGTCATTTTGGCCTGCTCGCCGGTTCTTTTCTCCCGGCGGGATCTCATATAACGTTCAAGGGATTTTTGCATATTGGACATTCCCTTTTTGCCTTTTTTGCCTTTTTGTCCTTTCTTGCCTTTTTGCCCTTTTTTGCCTTTTTTGTTTTTATTGGCAGCTTTTTGCCCTTTTTGCCCTTTTTTGTTTTTATTGGCAGCTTTTTGCTGTTGTTTCATTTTACGTTGCATTCGCTTCATTTCTTTTTTCAGACTCTTTTGCATTTTCTTATCGCCCTGCTTTTTAGCCTGTTGCATCCGTTTTTGCATATATTTCATCTTTTTTTGATCAGATTTATTGAATTTTTTTACAGTCTTGGCAGCTTTTTTCAGTTGTTTTGCTTTTTTGCGCAATTTTTTAGCTTCTTTTTTAAGACCTTTCTTTTCAAGCCTTTTGGCTTTTTTCAACATTCTTTTTGATTTCTTTTTAAGATTGTCAGAGGCTTTCTTAACTGATTTGTCCAGTTTTTTAAACAGCTTTTTCAAGGCTTTTTCATTCATTTTAGCCATCTTTTTCTGGAGTTTTAGCAACTCTTTTTTGATGCCCCTCTCGTTTTTTTTCATCAATTCTTGCGCCAAATCTTTGAATTCGCGATAACGCTTCAGACTCTTTGCTAGTTGGGAAAAGGCTTCCGATTTTTCCTTGAGAAATTCTTCTTTATCGGTATTTGCCAGTTTTTTTCTGATTGCTTCGGCCATTTTAGCTGCCTTGAAAGGTTGAACAGCACCCCGCTCAACATTTTTGATCAGATTTTCCAATTTTCTGACCATATCCTGGGTCTTCTTATCTCCAAACAATTTGGCCTTGCGTTTTAAACTTTTTAAATCTTCTTTGATTACAGCCAATTCTGGATCTTCTTTTGAAATATCAGGATCGATATCCAGTTCTTTGTCGAGTTGAATAATTGCAGGATAAAATTGGTAATTATAATCAGGAGGAGGAATAATGGATGGAATTAACAGATAAAAAACAAAAAACAGAGGAAAAGCGAAAAGAATAAACTTTGAAGCACCTTGAAAAGGTACCGCCCTGGCACAATCGGTTTGGGAAAGATGTTCCTGGGCTTGTTCAAAAGTTAGTTCAATAAAGGGATTATCAGTATTAAAATGCCTGGCATAGGAAACAGCTGCCGGAATAACCGTATCCGAATCGGCTGATTTATCAAGTAGGCTGGCTGCTTTGCGACTGGAAATACCCGGGATAAAATAGAACAAACCGGTAAAGAGCATGAGAAGATAAAGAGAAATATTTATCTTTTCGATTAAAGCCAGTTCCATCCATTCGGCATAGAAAAATACCCGGAACAGAGTCAGAAAAGCAAAGAGCAAAACCCAAACAGGAAAAGCTTTTAGAAGCAGATTCCGGATCCTGGCTCTGAGCTTTATCTTTAACAATGATTTTTTTAATTCCAAAGGCAGAATATGAGAAGGCATGTAACACCCTTTTTCAGTTTGGGATGAAAATTATCCAAAATAGCATAGAAATAATAGTTGACCGCAATGATTTGCCCGAGAACTTTGAACTGTGATCCCGACAACTGCAAATTGAAGGTTATTAAAAAAACTGTGCAGTTCAATATCTATTCTACGTAAAAGATGGAATTTTCTAACTCCATCTCAGGATGGGGCTCTTTGAAAGAACTGGATTAAGATCATGATTGCCATCGCAGCAATCTGAAAGATAACAGTACTGACTTGAGCCGGTAAAAGTGCCCTGGGACTTGAATATTTTTTCCAGAGAAGGGAAATACTGTGAAAAGCCAAGGGAAGCAGCCCAAATACAAGAAAATTCCATACTGACAAAAGATCATAGAGATAAAGCAGCCCAATTGAAAGAAAAAAGATAAAATAAAAGGAAATGTAAATCAATCTGGATGCTTTCAAACCGACTCTTACCACCAGATTTTTTTTGGAAGTTGTGGAGTCAGCTTCATAATCTGGAAATTCATTTATCAGCAGAATATTGGTTACTATTGCCCCATTGGGAATTCCCAGCAGGAAAAATTCCAAAGCAATTTTTCCGGTGACAGCATAACCTGCACCGCAAGTAAGCAAAGGCCCGAAAGCGAGAAAGATCAGTAATTCGCCCAATCCTCTCTCCTGAAAAGAAAAAGGTCTGACCGAATAAAGCACTCCACACAAACCCCCGGCAAAACCAAAGAGAAGAACCAGTTCTCTTTGGAGAAAAAACAGAATAATTCCCAAAACTACCGCTGTAATAAAAAACAAAAGAGAAAGCACCAGGAGTGTCTTCTTACCCAAAAACTTCTCCACAGCTTTCCTGCTTCCTCCACTGAGAGGAGTTGCATACTTGTTAACAGCATCAGTTCCATCCCAATCAAAATAATCATTGACCGTGTTGGCACCAAGGTGGAGAAATAATACTCCGAAAAAAGCAAGGATGGCGCCAACCCAACTGAATTGGGAACTGTAATTCCAACTCCACAGCACCACAAAAACCAGCGGCAGGATTGAAGCTGAAACAAAAGGAAGTCGCGAAGCTGCAACATATTGTCTTAATTGCATAATCAACCCTGTTTTATTTCCGTCCCAGAAGGGAGAACTAAATAGTTCCCATCCAAAAAATGGAAGTCATCGTCTGACAACGGAATTTTACCTCATCAGCTTTGTCATAACTTCTTGAAATAGTAGTAGCTATATCTGCGAAGTTACTCCGCGCATCTGAGGCAAACTTCTTCACCAGCCAAAAACACCACTTCTGGGACGGGAACTAAATCTTGAGAAAATCAAAAAAACCGGCAATTGTCTGAGATAATTCCCGGTTGTTTTTCATCAGGCTCAAATTATTGATCTTTATTTTTTCCTGCTGAATAATCTCTCTTGCCAGTTTTATAACATCAAGCTGTTTGTATATCTCAACCAATTTTTTAACATTTTGTGGCTTTCTTTTGTGACAATCAGAGATTGATTCGAACCAGTCTCTTATTTTGGAAGAAGCATGTTTATACGCAAGAGCTTTCAATATGGAAACTCTTCCATGCTCGATGTCTTGATAAATTTTACGCCCTTCTTTATGACCGGTAAAATCGATAATATCATCTCTAATCTGAAAAACTCTTCCCAAAAATGTTCCCAATTTCAACAATTCCTCCTGCATCAGATCTTCATTTCTGTCTCTGGTAGGAGCAAAATCAGCTATAATTGCAAAAATAAGGCGAAACAAAGAACAGGTCTTGCCATAAACAATTTTATCATATTCATCCATGGTGAGATAACAACTGTTTTTCTTTTTTATATCCAGCACCTGGCCATTAATTAATTCTTTGATAGCTTTGGTAACCAGCTTGACCAGTTGCAACTGATCAATTTCATTGGCGGTGGATTTATAAATAAGTTCAAGGGCAAGGATCATCAGAACATCACCTAGATTGATGGCCTGAGGACGGGAAAAATATCTCCAGGCGGCAATGGCTCCGCGCCTTTTAGCGTCATAATCCTGGATATCATCATGAACCAGAGAAGCATTGTGAACAATTTCGACAGTTGCAGCCAGATAATCCATAAGCCGGGGATCGCAGTGGAAAACCTTTCCCACTTCGATCATGAGGATAGGGCGAAATCTTTTGCCTCCCTGCTCGATCTGGTAATTTATCATTTCCTCCAAATATTGTTCAAGTTCCAACTCTCCAATAATTTGAGAGGTAATTTTTTGAAGTTTCCCATTAAATTCATTAAGTAAATTCTGGTAATTCATTTTTTCACTTTGTTACACTTGAACTGTTTGAAACAGCAAGGATATGAATACTCGTAACAATACAGACAGTTAATGTTCAGGCCTTTATTCAAAGAGGACTTTTATCCCTTCAATTAAATGCAGAAATATGCGACTGGGGAACTGCTATTCAACAAGCTCCTGAGCTTCTTCCAAATCAAGGGAAACCTTACGGGAACAACCGGCTTCTTCCATAGTAATGCCGTAAAGCATTTCAGCCGCTTCCATCGTCCGACGATTATGGGTGACTATAATAAACTGTGTTCTTTCTGACATCTCCTTGAGGAGTTCATTGTATTTTTCAACATTGTTTTCATCAAGAGGCGCATCAACTTCGTCAAGAATACAAAATGGACTGGGACTGAAAAGGAAAAGGGAAAAAATAAGGGCTATGGCCGTCATTGCTTTTTCACCCCCGGAGAGGAGTTCCATAGTCTGCAGTTTCTTGCCCGGAGGTTGGACTACTATCTCGACACCGGCTTCCAGAGGATCATCCGAAGTAAGTTGCAATCTGCCAGTACCTCCGTTGAATAATTTGGGGAAAAGAACTGAGAATTTTTGAGCTATGGAGTTGAAAGCTTCCAGAAATCGCTTCTGGGTTGATTTGGTAATTATCTCGATGGAATTTTCCAGATCTTTGATTGCTTTCAGCAAATCGCTCCGTTGTGCCTCCAGCCCTTCAAAACGCTGAGAAACTTCTTGGTATTCTTTAATTGCTGTTGGATTGTATTGATATTTCAGTGTATCTATTCGTTTTTCCTTGCTGGCTCTCAATTTGGCTTGTTCTTCTCCATATTCGCCATATTCAACTATCAGATCAGGCTCTTCTTTTACGTCAACTCCAAATTTATCAAAAAATTCCCTTTCCACATAAGATAAATTTCCTGACAATCTGGATTTTTCGGTTTGCAGGTTATTTAACTGATCTTTGTGTTTATCAATTTCAAGATCAAATTTATTTTTTTCCAATTTAAGCTGTCTCAGTTTTTCCTTAAAATCTTCCAGTTTTTCTTTTATCCGGCTCTGTTTTTCTTTCTGTTCCAGAACCAGATCCACTAATTTGCCGGTTTTACTTTCCAATTCGATCTTTTCCTCAGTGAGATTTTCTATTTCAATTTTATTGTTATCAATGGTTTTACCATGAGCTTCCATCTGTTCTTCCAGATCTGCAATCAATTCTTCGGTGGATTCCAAATTGGAAGTTTCCGAATTGAGTTTGACCTTCCAATTTGAAGTTTTTTCCTGGAGAGACTGAATTTCTTCACTCAATTTGTTGAAATCTTCCTCAACATTATTTCTGGCTTCATCCAGTTTGCCGATTTCCCTTTTTAAATTGGCAATAACTGTTTTTTTATTTTGATCTATTCCCTTCTTGAGTTCCTGTCCTAAATCTTTTCTGATCTGTTCAATCCTTTCCAATCTATTTGCATCTTCCTTGATATTGCGCAGGAACACACTTTCTTTGGATTCAAGCAGATTAATCTCACTTTCATTTTTTCTCAATTCCTCCTGCAATTTCTGGAGGGAGGAATCAATTTGGCGTTTTTTGTTTATAACCTTTCCGGTTGATTCTTGCTTGTTTTTAATTTTTTCCAACAGCTTTTCATTTAACAGTTTTAGTTCTTTTTTTGTTTCTTTGAATTTTTCCAACTCCTGACGCAACTTCAGGGGATTGACTTCCTGTCCTCCGATAATTTCAACCAAGCCGTCAGAGTTGAAAACAACCCCTTCGCCGGTTGCTATCCTGGCACCGGAGGGCAAAGAAGATATTGCTTCAAAAGCATCATGGAGATTTTCAGCCAGATAACAATTGCCCAGAAAAGTTTCTATCAAGGGATTAATTTCGCTTACAACCTGAAGGGCGCAAATCAGGTTTAACCCCTTATGATCAAACTCAATTTTATTTGATTCATGTTGCAAAGAAAGCAGAATACCACTGGGTGCAAGAGAGTTATCTTCGGCCAATTCGACTACTTTTCTGGCGAGTTTCGCATCAGTTGTAACCAAATAACCAAGTTTTCCTTCAAACAAAGCTTCAACTCCGTTATTCCAACGTGGTTTTACTTTAATTTGATCCACAAGCAATCCGGCGGTTTGCTCCAGAATTCCCCTTTCTTTAAGTAAACTGAGAAGCTTTTTGCTACCTTCACCCAGATCCCGGTTTTGACGGATTATCTTTTCCCGATAGGAAATATCTCCATTTATGCTGCTTAACTTTTTGTTGAACTCAAGCTGCTGCTGCTCAAGCTCACGACGCTCGGCATCAAGTTGCTCCAATTGATTCGCCAGTTGTTGTTTTTTCGATTCAACTTCTGAAAAGCGGTGGGACAATCGTTTTTTTTCAGTTTTCAATTCAGCCAGAGAAGCCTGAAATTCTTTGACGGCACTGGTTTTACTTTCCAGATCCTGTTTGAGAATTTTATATTCCTCGTCCAACTTTTCTTTTCTTTGGAATTGAGCATTATTTTCGGACTTGATTTGAGCGATTTCCCTTTCCAACTTGACGAGCTGTTTCCTCTTGTTCTCAAGGTCTTCCAAGATTTGAGTACGATCATTCTTTACAGTTCTGAATTGAATCAATCCCGTTTCCAACTCTTCGTTTTTTATATTGAAAACCGCCTGGTAATGGGTAATTTTTTCCCGGCTTTGTCCTGCCAATCGTGATTTGAGGTTTCGCTTCTGTTCCTTGAGTTTCTTTTCCTGGAGTAAAGTCTGGATATTCTTCTTTTTGTTTTTTATCTGCTCCTCAATAACCTTGATTGATGATTCGAGATTGGATAATTTCTTTTCGAGTTGAATATACTCTTCTACACCGTCTTGATATCTTGACTCTACTTCAGTCTTTTTCAACTCGACTCCGGCCATCTGATTTGAAATTATATCTTCTTTTGCCTGATGCTTGGCAATCTTTTCCTTGCTCAAACTCATTCTGCCGGTAACTTTACCCAATTTTTCTTTCAACTCTTTGTGTTCCGAATATAAACGCCAGCGATCAATTTTGGCAAGTTCTGCTTTGACTTTTTCAAATTCGACAGCTTTTTTCTTCTGCCTTTTCAAGGAACTTACCTGGCGCGAAAGAACTCGCAGGATATCGACAATCCTGTCCAGGTTTGCCCTGCTGCTTTCGAGCTTTCTGATGGCCTCATTACGTCGGGCTTTAAAACGAGTTATTCTGGCGGATTCTTCAAAAAAGATTCTTCTTTGCTGGGGCTTGGAAGCAATAATTGATGAAATCTTACCCTGTTCGATTATGGAGTAGCCTTTGGATCCCAACCCAGTTCCGAGAAAAACATCGGAAATATCTTTGAGGCGACAGGCAAAATCCTGAAGACGATACTCAGAAGCCCCATCACGATGAAGAATGCGAGTAACTTTGATGTTGGGATAATCAAGATAAGGTACCGGAGGCGGTTCATCAGGTGCTTTGGAAAAAACAAGACTAACTTCCGCCATCCCCATAGGGGATCTTTTACTGGTTCCCGCAAAAATAACATCACTCATTTCACCACCGCGCAAAGACTTGGCTGATTGCTCTCCAAGTGCCCATTTGATGGCATCAACAACATTGGACTTGCCACACCCGTTTGGACCAACTATGGCTGTAATATCTCTGGGAAACTCCAGAATTGTCCTATTGTTGAAGGATTTGAATCCATGAATGATAATCTTGCTTAATCGCATATTTTAATTTAAATTCTTTACCTGAACCATTGATTGAGGTAATTTTGTAAAGTTCCTGTTGAAAACCAAGAACCCCTGTTCTGAATCGGGAACCGGATATCATGAAAGACCTTTTAGATAAAAACTATTTCAGTTGCTTTTTCAAGTAATTTATCAGCATGAACCAAAGAAAATTCTATGAACACTTCTATTTTGCCACTTAAAAACAAAAAAGTTCTCGTTGTTGGAGCAGGTATATCAGGCATTGAAGCAGCAAAACTTGCTCATGGCAAAGGAGCTTTGGTTACTCTCAACGATATTAAAAAAAAAAGGATTAAAAACCTTCCTGAAGAAATAATTTTGGAATTAGGTCATCATCCGGAACATCTTTTCACGGAGGTTGACCTGATTATTGTCAGTCCCGGAATCCCCCCAATTCCTCCTCTCAACAAAGCAAAATCACAAAATACAAAGATTATCGGCGAAGTAGAATTGGCATTGCAATTCATCAAAAGCAAAATTGCGGCTGTCACCGGCACCAACGGCAAATCCACAACAGTTTCCCTGCTGGGAAAATTGCTTGAATCCACAGGCAACCCCAGCTTCAGCGGCGGCAACCTTGGTTCTCCCCTTTCTTCAATTGTGGACAGTGAAATTGCAACATCCCGAGGACTCATCAGTCTTGAACTGTCTAGCTTTCAACTGGAAACAATCAAATCAATGCAACCTTCGGTTGCCGTTTTGCTTAATATTTCGCAAGATCATCTTTCCCGCTATGATTCCTATGAACATTATTACAGAACCAAGGGACAGATTTTTGCAGGGGTTCAGCCCGAAAACCATATCTTGAGCAACTACGATGATCCACTTTGCCGAAAACTGGTTGCAGAACACAACAAAAAATCATACTGGTTTTCAGTGAACGGTAATAAGAAGGCTGATTTCAGACTTGAGGATGCTGCTCTCGTTTTTTCCGGGTTTAATTACAAGTTGCCTGTTTCTTCTGTAAAAATTGCCGGAAAACATAATCTGGCAAACACCCTTGCAGCTGTGGGCACAGCATTGCTGATGGGAGTAAATAAAGATAAAATCAGGCCAATTGTTGAAGATTTCAAAGGCTTGCCCCATCGCATGGAATTTTCGGGACAAATTAACCAGATCAAATTCTACAATGACAGCAAAGCTACAAATGTTGGCTCGGTTATTGGCTCTTTAAATGGTTTTCCCACAAAATATATTTTGATTATGGGTGGAAGACACAAAGGTTCTTCCTACAAACCCCTGGTTCCGATTTTGACAAATTCATGCAGATACGTAATTGCCATTGGAGAAAGTGCCAATCTCATCAAAAAAGACATTGAACCAGAATTGCCTGTTTTGGTAATAAACAACTTGAAAGAGGCAATTGTCACAGCTCTCAATTTTGCCAGACCTGGAGAAGCAGTTATTTTGAGTCCGGCCTGTTCAAGTTACGACATGTATGAAAATTTCAAAATCAGAGGCTCTGAATTCAAAAAAATTGTCAGTGATTTAAACTGCACTCACCCGATAAGCACTAAAAACCACTGTTATTGAAAAAACAATTAAAAACCGGCACTGTATTATATTATTTTTGATGATTAACAATATTTTTGATGATTTTTTAATTTTTTGACTTACAATATTAACAACAGGACGGGTGTAAGAAGTTCAACAAATTTACACTGATAATCTGTTCTCGTTCGAACTCGAAAGTCTTAAACTCTTATTTTTAAAGGAGATATAAAATGCATAAATCGAAAATTATCTTATTAATTCTGGTTTTGGGTCTCACAACCTATCTTTCCTGTGACACCTTCAAAGGTCCCGATTTGAAACTCTCGACCGACAAAGAAGAAATCCCGGCCGGAGGAAACGACCATGCAGTTATAACAGCTACTCTCAAGAAACAGGGAGATCCCGAAGCCAATCAGCAAATCGAATTTGAAACCACCAATGGCTCCTTTTCTACCAATGAAGAACAGAATGAAGTTGTTGCAACAACCAATAGCGAAGGCATTGCCACAGTCAAACTTTACAGCGCACCCCAACAGGGGCAGGCTACAGTTACTGCCACTTATAAAGATGATGCTTCAAGCAATACTTACACTGCCAATATCTCAATCACTTTCGGTGAACCTTCAGCTTCCTCTTTACCCACAGCAGGCAATTTCAATCTTGATTGCAACTGGGGAAATGTCGGGGCTCTTATTTCTACCTCCAAACCTGATGTCAGAGTTGAATGCGAAATTACTGCAAAAAATATAAGGGGCGAAGCCATTCCACCCCAGTCTCTCACCCTCCATTTCCAGGCTGAAGCCGGCGAGCTTACCAGTGTTTATGATGATTATGATGATTTGCTCAGTATTATCTATAGAGTAAGGGGAGGAGAATCAATGCCAATGGACGTAGAACCTCTTTCAGGTGAACCTTCCAGAGCATGTGGAGGTGGCACCTGCAATCCCAGAGACGGCCTGGTTACTCTGGTAGTTGTTACCAGAGGTTCGGAAAATTTTGAAGATCGCAATGGCAATAATCAATGGGACGACGGCGAACCTTTCGATGATCTGCCCGAACCATTCCTCGACAAAAACGACAATGGCATCCGCGATGAAGGCGAATGGTATTTCGATTCCAATAGTGACGGTGAATACACCGAAGCCAACGGTTTTTATGACACCAATACCATGATCTGGGCCAACTTCAAAATCCTCTGGACCGGCAAACCAGAAGAAAATGAAACAGCTGCCTGGATTACCCACAGCCCTTCTTCTACTACTCTTCCCGATGGTGGTTCCATAACTTTCAACGTAAAACTTATAGACAAAAATCTCAATCCAGTTGCCGGATTCGGAGCTGCCAGCGACGATGAAATCAATTTCATCGATGCAATGAACGTGCTTGAACCTACTCAGCCTCCTTCAGATCCCGGCACTTTCATAGTCGAAAACATGGTTGGTTTGGAATTTGACGAGCAATGGAGATTTCTCTCCTGCGATGAAAATGCAGCTGAATTTTCAACAACTTTTATCGACGATTCCACCGGTTCCACATCATCAGAAGATTTCCTGATAGGCATAGATGCAAATCTTGCCCCAGGTCCCGAAGGAGAGGATGGTCGCTTCAATCAATACAACTACTTCTTCAGCACACAAATTTCCGGAACTGTACAAGCCGCTCCCCAGCAATAACTGCCCAACCTGCCCCTAACCCAGTTCCAACCAGATCTCTTATTCATGAAACCTTGACAATCACCAAGAATCTGCCAATAATTACTATTGGTAGATTTTATGAAAACACTACAAAAACCCAAACCCCATTGTTCCAGAAGGTCTTTTTTTGCTTTTTCAACAGCAGTCGCAGCAGGTTTTTCTGTTGGTAAAATCAACAATAATCCTTCAAACAAAAAGCAAAAACAGAATTCAACCAATACTGCATCTTCTGTTGTACCTGTTCCTGAAACAAAGACCTTGAACATTGCCAAAATCACCATTGGAGAACACCTTGCAGGTTAAATGCTATCATCTGATTTTTATATTATTGCTTTCTTTTTCAGTATTCAACTGCAAAAAAGACAAAGATCCTGAAACTGAATCTGACAAAACAGCAAATAAAAACAAAAACATGCATTATGATAACCAAGATTTGCCCAATTACCTCAAAGCCGACAAAAAATTAAACAAATTTGTCCGACCTGCCCTCTTTGCCCAAAAAAAATGGTATCCCAAAAGCAAATCCAAACTTGAATCTTTTATCAAAAACAAGCTCAAAGATTCTCAGACTAATTCTAACCTTGTTGATGCTATCATAGTTCCCCACGCAGGATACAGATTTGCGGGCTCAACCATAGCAGCTGCCTGGTCTAAAGTAAAAGCTCGCAGCAAAATAAAAAGAGTTATCATCCTGGGCTTTTCGCATCGCTTTCCCCTCAAAAATATCTCTGTGGGCAAGTTCAGCCAATACTCCACACCTCTTGGGGATATCAAGGCAGACAAGCGAGCAGCAGATTATCTTTTTTCCAAAGAACCGGAACTCTATCACTTCAATAAGCAGGCACACCTCAATGAACACAGTACTGAACTGCAATTTCCCTTTATCAAGGCTATCTTCCCTGAAGCCAAAGTTGTCAGCCTGCTTGTGGGCAAAATAGACAAATCCCAATTACAAAAAGCGGCGGATTCCATCAGCAAATTGCTTAATAAAAACACTATTATTGTTGCCAGCAGTGATTTTACCCACCGTGGCCCCCGTTATAAATACACGCCTTTCCAGAATATTGATCAAAAAAATTTGGATAAGGAGTTGGAAAAACTGGATAAAGGCGCTTTCAAATTTATTTCAATCCTTGATAGTGACAATTTGCTGCAATACAAACGCAAAACCGGCATTACCATTTGTGGCATCCGTCCAATCAATCTGCTGCTCAAAATACTGCAAAAAGCCGACTCCGGATACAAAGCCAATATTGAACACTATACCCACTCGGGCAAAATCACCGGCGATAACAGTAACACGGTTTCTTATCTGGGAATTTCTTTTACCAGACAGAGTAAAGACCTTTACTGGGGCCTGGATGCTCTTGAACAGAAAACCCTGCATCTAATCGCCCAAAGAACTCTTGACGATATAACCAATTCTGATTTTTCCCCTCAAGATTTCAATACTGACAAATACAAAGAGGGGCTATTTCTTTCCCCACAACTCAAACAAAAAAAAGCACCATTTGTCACCCTGAAACTCAATGATAAATTGCGTGGATGCATTGGTCACCTGCAACCTGTAGAAGCATTATGGAAAGCAGTCAGCAAAAATACCATGGCCGCTGCCTTAAAAGACAAAAGATTCCCACAGGTTACAGCCAAAGAAGCTAAAAAAATCAAAATTAAAATCAGTGTGCTTTCCCTGCCCCGAAAAGTAGACGGTCCTGAAGAAATAAAAATTGGCAAACACGGGATAATTCTCCATAAATCAGGTCGTCGAGCAACTTATCTTCCGCAGGTAGCCCCGGAACAAAACTGGGACAGAGAAACCACCCTCAAACATCTGGCCAGAAAAGCAGGACTGTCTCCTTCTCAATACAAACAAGCTCAATACCAAGTCTACACAGCCCAAGTTTTTTAAAACCCAGATATATTTGCCTCAGATACGCGAAATAACTCAGCGCCTCTTAATCCAGCTTCAATTCCAGTTACCCCCATTCCCAGACGGAAACCAGTCAGGAATTGTTCAATTCAAGAAATAGCGTAATAGGTTATATTTACTCCGGAAATTACAATGTTTCGTACCTCTGTCTGATACTCATCTTTTTGGGGAAGTTGCCGGTAACCTGAGTCTGTCAACAAGGTTTCTCCACGGTTGG
>JAWLEA010000041.1:0-23184 GCA_041686345.1 Polyangia bacterium
ATGAAGCGATAGTTTCACGTACGGTTCTGTGAGAGCCTGAGGGGGAAGTTCCCTCGGGCACCTCGACGATGAATGCGGAATTTTACCTCATCTGCTTTGTCATAATTTATTTGGAATAGTATCTACTATTTCTGCAAAGTTATTTCTCCCATTTGAGGTAAAATTATTCAGCATCCAAAAACATTACTTCTGTGATTGAAACTAAGTACTATGGTCAGATTAAAGATTAATTGAAATTCTAATCAGACGGGGTTACAATAATAAGTAGATGCTGCCGTCGTAAAAAATGGAGATCAAACAAAATGGCTTCTAAATATATTTTAAATGACGGCTCTATAAGATGGATGGCGGACGTTACAACCTACTATAATGGAAGTATCATCCGCAAAAGAAAGAAGGGTTTCCCCACGAAGCGTTCAGCAAAAAAATGGGAAGCTAAAACTTATTCAGCTTACATGGAAGGAAACCCACAGACGGAATTTCCAAAACCAAAAGAAAAGCACAAAAAAATAAGAGATGCTTGGAAGGAGTACTTAAATTACAAAGAACTGAATAATCTTAAATATTCAACAATAATTGGTTACCGATCAATCTACAGAAACCATTTTGATCCTGTATTTAAAAATAAAGATATTGATGGTTTGAATAAGAGTTGTCTCAAAATTATAGAAAAAATTCTTAGGAGAGATATATCTACCAAAACTCAAACAAATATTTTAAATTTGCTTAAATCCTTTTTTAAATACCTCAAAAAAATGAATTATTATAAAGGAAATATTCCTAATTTCCCTACCATTAAAAGGGATTTACCTGATTTTAGATATTTTGATTCAGGCCAGGTAACGGATTTACAAAGAACTTTAAAAAAACTTGATAAAAATTTTTACTTGATGTTTGCCCTTGCAGTTAAAACAGGATTAAGAAGAGGTGAGCTATTTGGTCTTCGTTGGAAAGACATCGATTTTGCAAAATCTATTCTCCATGTAAGGAAGAATTTTGTAAAAGGCAGAATAACAAATCCTAAAAGTCGAAAATCCAGGACAGTTCCTCTTCATGAATCTACAATATCTTTGTTGAAATCTTTTAAACACAATAGAAATTATATTTTCTCAAAAGAAGATGGTTCAATTCTATCAGTTTCAAGAGGTGATAAAATTTTAAGGAAAGCATGCGAGAACGCAAACCTTAAGCCTTGTGGGTGGCATGTACTTAGACACACCTTTGCTAGTGAACTGGCTAGTTCTGGAGTTCCTATAGCTGTTATCAAAGAACTTCTTGGTCATAATGATATTGCTACCACAATGAAGTATGCCCACCTTAGTCCAGAAAGCCAAAGAAGTGCTATCTGTCAATTGGAAAAATATAATTCACTATAATTCACATTCTGCAGATTAAAGATAAACACCTTTTAAATCACTTTGGTTAGGTCACTCTCTCGACACTCCAAACCAGTTAAGTTGAATTCCTCAATATTTACAATTAGTTATTGGGGTGAGAGACGGGGATTGAACCCGCGACCGCCAGGGCCACAACCTGGTGCTCTACCGACTGAGCTACTCCCACCACAGGGTGAATTTTGAATTACCACAAAAGAAAAAGGGTTGCAACAAAAAGTTTGCATATTTTGGCAGCAATGCTTTGGTATATTTCAAGTTGAAATTGTAACTTGAATCGTCTGAAAAAAGATCTTCAAATTTAACTGATGTTGAGATTTGTACTTGCAGGAAATTTCATCTTTTCTGCATATTTACGATGAGTTACGTTAAAACAAAAAGGTGATTTTCCTCCTTTACAATTGTGATATATTTAACTATTCTGACCAGGTAAAGAGCTTGGATTTGATTAGTTTTGCTTTAATTTGGTTTCAGTTTTGAGTTATTTCTGCCGGAATCAATATAACCAATTTAATCAGAATCTTATAGTCCAATTATCATCTTCACCTTAAAGGAGGTCAATTCATAATGAATGCTATTTTTAATCTGCCAACACCAGTAAATGAACCTGTTTTAAATTACAAACCCGGTTCCAAGGAACGGAAATTAGTTGAGCAAGAATTGCAAAGGCAACTTGATGAGGATCTTGAAATCCCCTTGATTATCGGTGGCGAGACGGTCAATACCGGTAACACCGGCAAGATTGTCTGTCCTCACGATCACAGAAAAGTTCTTGCTACCTATCATAAAGCTGGTGAAAAAGAAGTAAAAATGGCAATTGATGCTGCCCTTGAGGCTAAAGAAAAATGGGCACAAATGCATTGGTCTGATCGAGCTGCCATCTTTTTGAAAGCAGCCGAGCTCATTACCACCAAATATCGCTATATACTCAATGCCGCCACCATGCTTAATCAATCCAAGAGCATCCACCAGGCCGAAATTGATGCTACAGCAGAATTGGCTGATTTTTTCAGATTCAATGCTCATTTCTTGCAGGAAATTTATAAAGATCAACCCATGTATAACGCTCCGGGTACTTGGAATCGCCTTGAATTCCGTCCTCTCGAGGGTTTTGTTTTTGCAGTTACTCCGTTCAACTTTGTTTCCATAGCAGGTAATCTTCCCACTGCGCCGGCTCTTACCGGTAATGTGGTTCTGTGGAAACCTGCTTCTTCGGTTGTATATTCCAACTACTATCTGATGCTGCTTTTCAAAGAGGCCGGACTTCCTGACGGAGTTATCAACTTTGTTCCAGGCAGTGGCGCCCAGGTGGGCAATCCGGTTCTTGACAACGAAAATCTGGCCGGAATTCACTTTACCGGCTCCACCGGTACTTTCAATTACATGTGGAAGAAAATCGGCAACAACATTGCCAAATACAGGACTTTTCCCCGCATTGTCGGTGAAACCGGTGGCAAAGACTTTATCTTTGTTCACAAAAGCGCTTCCACAACCGAAGTTGCTGTAGCCGCAGTCAGAGGAGCCTTTGAATATCAGGGTCAGAAATGTTCGGCAGCTTCCAGAATGTATGTTCCCAAATCAAGTTGGGGAGAAATCAAAGACAAAATCCTGACCATGGCAAAAGATATAAAAATGGGTGCTCCCCTTGATTTCAAAAACTTCATGAATGCTGTTATTGATGAGAATGCTTTTGATTCTATCACCGAATATATCGACTATGCCGCCAAAGCTGACAAGGCCAAAATCATCTGTGGTGGCAAGTATGACAAAAGCAAGGGCTATTATATTGATCCCACAGTCATCGTAACTACCGATCCACATTTCAAGACTATCGAAGAGGAAATCTTTGGTCCTGTTCTTACTGTTTATGTCTATAAAGATAATGAATATGAAGAAACCCTCGAATTGTGTGATTCCACTTCACCTTACGGACTTACTGGTGCTATCTTTGCCAGAGATCGTTCTGCTGTTCAAACTGCCTATGCTGCTTTGAGAAACAGTGCCGGCAACTTCTACATTAACGACAAGCCTACCGGTGCAGTAGTAGGACAACAGCCCTTCGGCGGAGCTCGTGGAAGTGGTACCAACGATAAAGCCGGCAGCGCTCTCAACCTGCAAAAATGGATTTCCCACCGCACTGTCAAAGAAACATTCTGTCCCGCTCGCGATTACAAATATCCTTTCATGAAGTAATTTCCAAGTTTCCATTCTGAGAACCATTTTCCCACCACAATTTCACCTCTGAATTAATTTTCAAAAACATCCAAACAAATCCCCTGTAAGTTCGTATCCCGAAACCTGCAATTTTCTACCAAGGGAAAACACAGGAGCTTGTCCTGGATAGCGGCAGTGGTGTTGGTTTTTAATTTGGGCCTGGATTTACGATTGCCTTGGGGTGTTGTGGTGTGAATTGGGTGGTGGGAGCTAAAAAACGGTCAATTTGGCCAGGGTTTTGTAGAAATCTATTTGTCTGTTTTTGCAGATGGAATTTTGGATTTTCTTTGAGGTTGAAACCTGTTTGGGTTGACAGGAAAAGCCTAGAACAAAGCCTTGGTTATTGTGGAGAAGATGAACAATTATTACCTCATTCTTGTTTTTTTTGGCAATTACAATTTTACCCGGGACTTTTTTATCTCCTATATATAAAGGTTTTTCTGCAAGCTTGTTGAAATTTCTTTTTTTCAGAACTTTTTTTGTTGTTTTTATCCACTTGGGTATTTGTTTTTCAGATTTTATATTTTCGGCTGTAACCAGTGTAATTCTGGCTCCAGTGGGATGGTAAAGCATTACTTTTATATTGGAAAAGGAATTGTATTTACCATGCAACCAATCTTTGGGCAGGGGAAATTTGAGTTTGTATTTGCGGGAAATATAATATTCAACTGCACTGGCTTGAGGTAGATAAGTGAGCTGCAAAGCAGAGATGAACAGAAATGATAAAAAAAGCAGTTTATTTTTCATTGAATAATGACATTTGATTTTCTGCAGATTTACCCCTGATGATTGTGGAACTGTCAACAAAGGATACCGGGGAGATAGAAACGGAATCGCTGGATTTGTTGGTCCAGGTTTTGGCTGCTTTGAATAAAACAAAATTCAGGGTATTAAGAAATTCTCTGATGGTGGTTTCACTGAGATCGCCCATGTTGGAGATCTGGAAATATTTGTCTTCAAAATCATCTTTGCAGTTATAGATGATATAGCCAAAGGATTTCATGGCTTTGTACAAGGTGGTGAAGGAAATGAATTCAGGTACTTTGACTATATTGAGGGTGTTTGATTCTTGTCCTGTGGAAGTGAGGAATTCCAGCCCCATTTTTTTGAGAGCATTTTTTATGTCCTGATTACGCTTGCGGTAAATTTCCCAGCGTTTTTCAAGACCGTCTTCCATCAGTTCATCCAAAGCGGCGTCAAGTGCATAGAAGCTGGAAACTGCTGGAGTAAATGGTGTTTGTTCCATATCGACCGCATACTGGCGATAGCGTTTGAGGTTGAGATAATAAACCCTGGGTTTGATATTTTCCATCTGTTTCCAGGCTCTGTTGTTGACACAGGCAAAGGCAACTCCGGCAATGGCATGGATGGCCTTGTTGGCGGAAGAAAGACAGATATCTATTTTGTCGCGGACGACATTAATATTTTCGGCTCCCAGGGAAGCTACGGCATCAACTATAAACAGGGCATTATTCTGACGACAGATGTTGCCAATTTTACTTAAAGGATTGAGAAGTCCAACCGAGGTTTCATGATGAGCCATCATAACTGTACTGATTTGGGGATCGGATTCGATTTTTTGTCTGACTTTCTCGGTGTCAATAACGTTGGCCCAGCCAAAATCAAGAACTTCGTAATTGAGATTATGGGTTTGAGCTATTTCAAGATAACGTTCTCCAAAGGCTCCGTTCATGACGATGAGGATTTTCTTGTCAGCCGGAACAGCCGAGGAAATGGCTGCTTCCAGAGAAGAAGTACCGCTGCCGGTTATGGGAACAACTTCATATTGATCGTCTCCCTGAAACACCTGCTTCAATTTTTTTCTGATGTTTTTGACAAGAAAGGAAAAGTCTTCGTCGCGATGAGAAATATCATGGTGAACAAGTGCTGCTTTTACCCGGGGAGTGGTGATGACCGGTCCCGGGTTCAAAAGAACGTAACTGGGAGATTTTTTGTGGTGAAGAATGTTTTCTATATAATCAAGCAATCTTGAAGAATCACTGTGCATAATAATTTTACCTTTGAAGTAATATTTCAGGGTTGATCGAGCTTTGGTTTGAATTGTTCAAAATCCAAAACCAGCGGTTGTTAACGGCTCCTACTATTCCAAGCAAGAGTCGATCCATGACCATGAATTTGGGTTTTTTTACATGAAAAAATAACAAACATCAAGCACAAATTAAACAAAGTCCTGATATAAAAGAAAAAATATGACAATCGGAATATTTGGAAAAAATCAGGTGAAGATAGTAATAAAGCCAGTTTATCCCATTTGGAGTTCGAAAACTGTCAGGAAACTGACAGTTTTCTGACAGTTTTAAACACGTGTCAGAAAACTATTATAAACAGAGTCCTTTCTGAGGGAAAGAAAAGTACGGGTTAACAGAGAATATAATTTTGCTGATTGCTTATTTTCATAATATTTTTTGGAAGACCTGAAGATGATATTATCCAATGGGGGCAGTCTTGGAGATTTGGTTGTTTGCTCAGCGGGTGGAAAAAAATATCGGCACAGGTGTAAAGCTGCCTGCAGACCGCGTCCATAGTGATAGATTCTGTTTAATTTGGACATTTTCTGATCAAGTTTGGGAAATTTGTGGCGAAGAAGAGAATAATCAAGTAACCAGATGGGGGTATTACACAAAAAGTGATTGCGAGCGTGATAAAGTTGATAAAAAGCATGGTAGTCCGGTTGAGGAATCGGGAATTTGACGTCTTCGAATTTGTATAATTCGGTGTTGTTGATAAAATCATTGAAAAAATTGTTTTGGAGGGAAAAATCTCTGGAAAGAGCAAAGTGAAGCTCAATCGGTGGCCAGTCCTGTTTGCTGAGAGTACGATGGATAAAGGGTGTTTCATGATATTCAAGATCTTTAAGGGAATAACCGAGGTCAAGCAGGATTGTGATTGCCCGGGCAAAATCGGTGGGTTCCACATATAGATCAATATCAGTAAATGGTCGGCAAAAGGGAGTGGGATATGCTTGCAAGGCGGCACCGAATCCTTTTGCCACCACATAATTAATTTTATTTGCATTGAGGTTGGAAAAAACAAGTTTGAGGGGTTGGGCCCATTTGATGATTTTGTATTTCCAGGAAAGAGCAACCTGTTGGTTGACTGTAACCGGATATTGGTGGCGGGCAAGATGATCGAGATAGGGTTGTAAATATCTGGTTCCTCGGGAAAGGCTGGAAGAGGGAAGTGGCCAGGTGGACATAGGTTATTGTGATTTTTCGGCCAGGAGGTGTTGGTAGAGTTTGTCCATCAATTTGGCCACATTGGCAACTCCGTATTTCTTTTGGACCTTCTGCTGGATGCGGGAATGATCGCGCTCCAGGGAAAATTCTTTTTCCATGGCACCTGCCAGTGCTCTGTAGTTGCGGGGAGAACACAAAGTGCCCCAGTTGCCGTCGTTGAGAACATCGCGGATACCGCCGACTTCGGTGGAAACAACTTTGATTCCGGCGGCCAGGGCTTCGATCAGGGAACCTGGGGTTCCTTCGGATTTGGAACCAAGGAAAGCGAGGTCTGATGCTGCATAAATCTCGGGAATGTCAGTGCGGTATCCCGTGAGGTGAACTGAATCGGACAGCTCCATTTCCTGGATCCAATTTTCTACTTCCGGTTGCAAAGGACCGGAACCCACCAGAACCAGATGGGGATCCATTTCAGAATTTCTGGCTCTGAAAAGATTGAAAGCTTTGAGGATATTCTGATGGTCTTTGGGTGGTTGGAAATTGGCGACGCAAGTGAGAATAACCGCTTCGGGATTGAGATTAAACTGTTCATGGAGAATATTACTGCGCGTACTGTCAAGAAAGGGCTCCAGAATAAAACTGTTGGGTACGACAGTTATTTTGTCGGGAACGGTTAATTTGAAATCAGTGGCAATTTCGCGACTTTGGATTTTGCTGATGGCAATAATCTGGTCAGTGAACAGATTGCAGGCTCTTTCGAGATTGAGAAAAAGCGGTTGCACCAGTCTGGTTTTGAGACCGAAATAGTTGTTATAATAGACAAGTCCGTGATATGTCCTGATAATAACCGGAATACCAGTAATTTTTGCCGCCAGTCTGGCTAAAAAACCATCTTTTGATTGGTGGGTGTGGACTATATCAGGTTTGAGTCGCCGGAAAAGCTTGACAAAGTGGTAAATAGTCGCAGTATCCTTGAGTGGATAAATATTGCGTTTCATTGCAGGCAGGTGGATGGTTGCGAAGTTGAAATCCTTTTTTTCAAAATTACGTGGATCCCATTTGTCGAGGGAACCATGAATGAGGATGTTTTCGTAACCCATCTTCTGCATGTGTTCGGCCAGCAGAACTGTCCTGTATGCCGGTCCGCCGGCAAGTCGACTGATTGAATGAACAACTTTTATCATTGAAAACTCCCTGAAAATCTATTAGATGGGAAGAAGATCAAGAGATATTACGGATACCATTTTTAAGGCATCTTTAAATTAACAGATATTCCGAGAATAAAAAACCTTTAAATATTTTGCAACTTTCAATCAACTTGTTTTTCATTTTCCAACAGGGTATATAGCAAGTTCCCATCCCAGAAGTGGTGTTTTTGGCTGGTGAAGAAATTGGATTGAGATGCGCGGAATAACTTCGAAGACATAGTTGCCACTATTTCAAGAAGTTATGACAAAGTTGATTAATTCAATTTCCGTCACAAGACGATGACATCCATTTTTGGGATGGGAACTAGCAAGTTACTGGTTGTACTTAAGTCTCAGCTTGCTCTTTTATTGGTTTCCGAGTAGGGTATGCTTCTTTTAACAATTGATGAGACTTTCGTCCGGAATTTACTCCAACCAGATATAATTTCCAAGTATTAGCCGTTTATAAAGTGAACCGGTTTGAGAAACAACTGAGATTCTTCAGGAATTCGTATGCAAGACAATAATCAGCAAAATCCCTTTGATATGCAGGGAACTCAAAGTAGTGAAAGCCAGGTGGACTGGCAGCGGATTATACATATTGTCAGAAGATATTTCTGGATTCTGCTGATAACTTCCGGGGTTGGTGTTGCTCTCGGGTTTTTGATCAACAAACGTCAAACCCCAATTTACCGCACCAAATCTCAGATCATTATTTCCAGCCAATTGCCCAGTTATTTGGGATCACAGATCAAAAGCAACATCAGTTCCATTTCCGGGGATTACTGGTATGAAAAACGTTATCTGGAAACCCAGTATGAAGTTTTAAAATCTCGTAAAATAGCTTATCTGGCTGCTCAAAGACTGGAGCCGGAACTTATTTTCAAAATTTTAGACAAACCTGAATTTGCCCACCGCAATCCGTCGGAAAAAGAATTAAAAAAGGCGGCAATGTTGATTAAACAGGCCATAAGTATTTCCCCCTTGGCTGAGAGCAGAATTGTCCAGATTGTCACAGTCAGCCCTCATCCCGAAGTTGCCAAGGATGTTTCCAACGCTATTGCCAACGCTTATATTGACGTTAATCTGGAAAAGAGGCTGCAATCTACACATAAAGCTTCAACCTGGCTCAATACTCAGTTGAAAAAACTCAGGGGAAAGCTCGATAAATCGGAACAGGATATTTATAATTTCAAAGTTAGTAACAAAATCATGGATGTCTCCCTGGAACAGCGAAAAAATCTGCTGGCTTCAATTATTTCCTCCCGTACCAAAGAAGTTGAAGGTCTTGAAAGCAATGCCCGCCAGAAAAGAATTCTGCTCCATCGTTTCCGTACTCTGCGTACCAAAAATCCTCTGAAAGATGCAGCGGGAGAATTTGTCAAAAACGAAACAATTTCCGAATTGCGCAAGCTTTATTTTGAAGCTGTTACCAAATTAAAATCCATGAAAGTCGAATATCTCGAACAGCATCCTGATGTTATCCAGCAGGAAAGCGTGGTTAATGCCACTAAAAACCAGTTGGATCTAGAATATAAAATCATGGAAAAATCTATCAACGCTCGTTATCAATCTACCCGAGAAAATATGACGGAAGCCCAAGAAAACTTGCAGAATGCTCGGGAAGAAGCCCTGGTGCTGGGAAAATTGGAAATTGATTACAACAAGTTGGTGCGAGAAAGAAATGAAACAGCAAAATTGTATGAACTGGTTCTGGCCCGACTCAAGGAGACTGGCCTGGCAGAAGAATTAAAGACCAACAACATCAGGATGCTTGATGCGGCTACTTTGCCCAAAGCACCTTTCAAGCCGGTTTTATTGCTCAATCTTATTTTTGGGTTGGCACTGGGACTTTTCTCAGGTATAGTTCTGATGGTTCTTCTCTATTATCTGGATAATACCCTGAAATCACAAGACGAATTGGAACGCTATCTCCAGGCTCCTTTCCTCGGTCATGTTTCGTTGCTACCCCATCATAAGTTGAATTCCCCCGAATATGATCTTTATATATATCATCATCCGCGCAGTCCCATAGCTGAATCTATCAGAAGTATCAGAACCAATATTCTGTTTATGTCTCCTGACAAGACCGTCAAATCTCTGCTTTTTACCAGTGCTTCACCCCTGGATGGTAAAACCACACTCAGTACTTATGTGGCAATTTCCATGGCCATGGGTGGAGATAAAACTCTGCTTGTTGATGCTGATATGCGCAAGCCCAGAATTCACAAAGTATTTCAGTTGAATCCCACCAAAGGTCTGTCTTCACTTATTGTTCAAAAGACATCAATGGAAGAATCCATCATTTCAACTGAAATTGAGAATTTGGATCTGCTCCCCTGTGGTCCAATTCCTCCCAACCCTTCCGAATTACAGCAATCCAAAAATTTTGATATTGTTTACGAACAACTCTACGAAAAATATGATCGCATCATTTTTGATTCACCACCAGTTGGTATGGTAACAGATCCATCAATTATTGGTCAGAAAACTGACGGGGTAATTTTGGTTGCAAGATTTGGTAAAACTACCAGGCATATGTTGAAAAACACCTACCATACTCTGGGGCGGGTAAAAGTAAACATTATGGGCGGAATCATGAATTATGTGGACAACAAAAGGTGGGGCAGCAAAAACTATTATTACCACAAGGGAAAATACAGCAAGTATGGCTATCAAGCCTATGCTTACGGCAATTATATAAGCGACGAGGAAAAAGAAAAAGACAGAAAAACCGAAAAGAAAAACAAGCAAAAGAAAGACAAACAAAGAAAAAAAGACAAGTCCAAAAAGAACAAGAAGTAAAACCAAAAATAAAAACCAAGGGGAAAGATATGGAGAAATCAAATTCCAGGTTTTAAATTAAAAATCTGAGTCAGATCCGGGACCATTTATGGCCAGGGTGTCCTGATGCGGACAATTTTGTTGGTGGCAATTTGCATCTCAATTCTTATCATCCTGTATTTTCAGGGGAATTGAGGATGGAATAATCCTTGCTTTACTTTGGAAGCATGCTTACCAAAATTTTTACTTCAGATGTTTTTGGAATCAATGCTTATCAGGTTGCCGTAGAAGTGGACAGTCAAGTCGGTATTCCGGGTTTTCATCTTGTGGGGATGGCATCTACCGCTGTTGCAGAAGGAAAAACCAGATTGCGTTCGGCTTTGGCAAATTGTAATTTTAATCTTCTTTCAAAACGGATAACCGTTAATCTGGCTCCGGCAGAAATCAAAAAAGATACGACAGCTTTTGATCTGCCTATTGCTCTGGGAGTTATTGCTGTCAACAATCATCTTTCACCGGAAAAAATTGGCAAAGGAATTATTGTGGGGGAACTTTCCCTGAACGGAGGAATTCGTCCGGTCCGGGGAGTGCTGGCCATAGCCGAGTTGGCTACCAAAGCCGGATTTGATTATATTCTGGTTCCTGAAGAAAATGCTCCTGAAGCTGCCTTGGCCGGGGAAATTGAAGTTAGGATAGCTGAAAATCTGAACCAGGTGGTAAATTCCTTTCAGGGGTTGATTCCCTGGAAAACATTGGTATCCCAACAGGAATTCAAAGCCGGAGAGATTAAATTGGATCTTAAAGATATAAAGGGCCAGAAAAGAGCACGGGAGGCTTTGGAAATTGCTGCTGCAGGCGGTCATAATTTGCTTCTGGTGGGACCTCCCGGTTCCGGAAAATCAATGTTGGCAAAAAGATTGCCGGGAATTTTGCCTCCCATGAACAAAACAGAATCTCTGGAAACTACAAAAATCTATTCTATTTCCGGTTTGCTCAACGATACTTCCTTGATTTCAACCAGACCTTTTCGCAGTCCTCACCACACCGTAACCAATGCGGGTCTGGTGGGAGGAGGACCCGGCCCGAGACCCGGTGAAATCAGTTTAGCTCACAACGGAGTGCTTTTTCTGGACGAACTGCTTGAGTTTTCCCGTAATACTCTGGAAACTTTGCGTCAACCCATTGAAAATCAGCAGATCACCATAACCAGAGCCAAAGGCTCATTGACTTTTCCTTCGTCTTTTCAGGTTGTTGCCGCTATGAATCCCTGTCCTTGCGGATATCACAACGATAAATCCCGGGAATGCATTTGCAGCAAATTTCAAATCAGGAAATACCGCAATAAATTAAGTGGCCCTTTGCGGGATCGATTTGATTTGCAGTTGGAAGTACCTGCTCTTTCCTATACTGAAATCATGAATGAAAAAGAAGGAGAAAGCAGTGCCACTGTCAGAAACAGGATTTTGGCAGCCCGCAAATTCCAAATTCGACGGTATCACGGGGAAAAGTTCTCCTGCAACAGTAATATGGACTCGGGATCAATTCGCAAATATTGTAGTTTGCAGAAAGATTCTCAGCAATTATTTTCCCGTCATTTGGAGCGGCACAAGTATTCGGTCAGATCGGCAGATAAAATTCTAAAGATGTCCAGAACCATAGCTGATCTTGATCTTTCCCGGGAGATTGAAAAAAAACACCTTAAAAAGGCTCTGAATTTCAGATGTCTAGATGATTCTATTTGAAAATTTCAATTTAATTCAAGCCAGATTAATTTTTTGTTACCATTTTCCCTGATGACTGTGGAGAAAATCCGTTTAATCCCGATTTTCAGTTCGGACTGGTGATTATAAATTTATTTCCCAATCCCAGAACAGGGGTTATTGGATGGGGAAGAAACTGGATTGAGATGCACGGAATAATTTCTTGACATAGTAGATAATATTTCAAGAAGTTATGACAAAGCAGATTAATGCAATTTCCGTGTCCAGACGATGACCTTCTATTTTAGGATGGAAACAATTTAGGTTGAAATATCATTGAAAATAGAACATAATGGGGAAAATCTGATTTTTCATTATAATTTGGTTTATCGGGATCGTTGGTTTGCAATGTACCGGGTAAACCCGGCTGGCGTAAAGGAGCCTTAAAGTGAGCAATTCCTTCCCATTCAACAATATGCGTGTTCGTTTTGCAGGAGAAACAGATATAGGTAAAACCCATGCTGAAAACGAGGATTCCATCTACCTTCCTGAAATGATGCCGTTGGGGATTGTAACTGATGGAATGGGAGGAGCTGCAGCCGGTGAAGTAGCTTCAAAGTTGGCAGTTACAACTATTTCTGATTTTTTCAAAAAAACAAGTGAAGGCTGGCATCCTATCTGGCCTCTTCACATGGATCCCCTCAAATACAATATTTTTCGCATGGAAAGTGCAATCACTCTGGCCAATGCTCGGGTTCATCGTCAGTCAAAAAGTGATGCCAGTTGCAAAAATATGGGAACCACGGTAGTGACAATATTTTTCGAAAATAGTTATTGCATTCTTTCCCATGTTGGTGATTCCAGGGTTTATCGCATCAGAAAAGACGGGATTGAGTTGTTGTTGGAAGACCATTCCTATGTCAACGAAATAGCGCGTATGCGGCACATTACCCGTGAAGAAGCTGCAGCCACCGGGACTAAAACCAATGTTGTTACTCGAGTCATCGGTCCTAATCCCCAAATACGTCCTGATACTACTGTAGTTTATCCCCAGGAAGAAGATCTTTTCATCCTCTGTTCTGATGGTCTGAACGATATGATCTCAGATCAACAGATTTTTCAAATTGGAACAGAAACTGAAGATCTGGATGAAATGTGTGAAAAAATGATATCTGCAGCCAATGAAGCCGGGGGTGAAGACAATATTTCAGTTGTTGCAGCAAGAATTGAACAAGAAGAGTAATTAGTTCCCATCCCAGAATTCGTCCAGAGTTTTTTCGCCCCTTGTTAAAAAATAAAAATAAAGAGGAACTATTGTTGCTGTTGTTCAAGCCAGTAGTAGTAAATTTTGTTGTCCCCTTTTTTTGCATATAAAATCAGAGAAAAATCGCATTTTTTCTTGTTTTCCAACTTTTCTTCTTCCAGGGGGCTCAGGGAAAAGATGAAATAATTACCAGCCTCAGAACCACATTCAATTTTATCGGCGTATTTGGGAAAAGCTTTTTTAGCGGCTTTGGCAGCTTTGGTGAGATTGTTGATTTGGCAGGAGCTTTCTCTCGACATTCCGGGCATTTTGTTTGTAACCAGTTTTTCAAATCTGCTTCTGGTTTCGGCTGGCATGGTTGTGGATTTAAAAGTGGATTCAGAGCAGGAAATCAGGTTAAACAATAAAAGAGATAACATAGTTATAGTTGAAAAAATCAATTTCATTTTAATTCTCCTTGTCAGTTCCAGTTTCAAAAAGGGATTTTCCTCTAAAAAACAAAAGAACAGCAATTATATTTTATCGAACCACTCCGGCAGGGTACCTTTTCTGATTAATTTTTTATCTTTGGGATAATGACAGATTTTGTATTTTTTTCCACTGCCACAGGGGCAAGGACCATTGCGTGGTATTCTTTTGACCAGTTGTCGCAATTCAACTTTGGAGATTTTTTCCTTTTGCCTCTTGCTTTCATCAACTCCACTGGTGATTGTGGCATGTTCATTCATCTGCTTATGTTCATATTCAGGAAGTTCTTCCTGCTCTTCTTCAATTTCCATTTCGAAGATCCGTTTGGTGACATCTCTTTTGATTTCGTTGGTCATGAAGTTGAAGAGGTTGTAGCCTTCTTTTTTGTATTCAAGTTTTGGATCCTTCTGGGCATATCCCCTGAGTCCGATTCCTTCTCGCAAATGATCCATGCGACGGAGATGATCGATCCATTTTGAATCGATTTCATCAAGATAGAAATGGCGAGCAAAAAAGAGAAATTGTACAATTCCGACTTTTTCTTCCTTTTCTTCTATTTGTTCTTCCAGAACTTTATATATTTTTTTGGCAATGGAATTTGGATCCATTTGAATGTCTTCAAAACTTATTTCCTGGCTGAAAAGCTCTTTGATTTCCGTTTGAAGTTGTTCCATGTTCCAGTCTTCAGGATGCTCCTGAGGAGGACAGTAGGCTCCAACCATAATTCCAAGCAATTCATCTATAAGATCGAGGATTCTTTCCCGCTGCTGGATCAAAGAATCAGCTACGATTTCAATTGTTTTTTCAACAACTGTTTTGCGATCTTCTTTGAGATATTCGTCTATTTCTACAACCGCTCCGAAATGTCTGTAAAGCTCGTGTGTAAGTTCTTTGGCGGGTAAATTCAAATCTTTGAAATCCAATTCATCAAGGTTGATTTCATCATCATAATCATCATCATCTTTTTCTTTTTCTTTTTCTGCAAGTTCCTCTTTGGCTTCATTGATGAAATAATCGATAATTTTTTCGACCCATGGTTTAATTTCTTCACTAATGGTTTCGCGATTCCATTTTCCGCTTTCTGTGGGCACTTCGGGTTGTTTGCCGGCTTTTTTCTCTTCTTCGGTAAGTTCTTGGTAATAATAACCTTCCAGAACTTGTTTGCGCAAGTTATAGATGGCTTTGCGCTGATTGGACATGACATTGTCATATTCAAGCAGATTTTTTCTGATGTCGAAGTTTTGAGCTTCCACCCGGCGCTGGGAATCTTCAATACTGCGGTTAACCAGACGGTGTTGAATAGGCTCATCTTCAGGCATTTTGAGCCAATCCATCATTCTCTGTAATTTTTCGGCTCCAAAAATTCGCATCAAGTCGTCTTCGAGGCTTATGAAAAAGCGGGAAGACCCGGGATCACCCTGGCGACCACTGCGACCGCGCAACTGATTATCAATTCGTCGTGATTCGTGTCTTTCGGTACCGAGAATGTGGAGACCACCGGCTTCCAGGACCTCAGCCTTTTCCTGTTCACATTGGGCTTTGTATTTTTTGTAGGCTTCGAGATATTCGGGTGAATCTTCGTCATCAACTTCTTGTTTGGCCATGAATTCGGGATTTCCGCCCAAGATGATATCTGTTCCACGACCGGCCATATTGGTGGAAATGGTGATCGCTCCCTTGCGGCCTGCCTGGGCGACAATATCGGCTTCTCTCCAGTGGTTTTTGGCATTGAGTACTTCGTGGTCGATTTTTTCTTTGGTGAGGAGTCGTGAGAGTACTTCTGTTTTTTCCACACTGATTGTTCCTACCAGAACCGGTTGTCCTCTTTTTCTGCAATCTTGGAGACTTCTGATTACAGCCCTGAATTTAGCCATTTCATTTTTGTAGATCAGATCGTCAAAGTCTTTACGGATGACAGGACGATTAGTAGGAATGACAGAAACTTCAATATCGTAAGTTTTTTGGAATTCTACGGCTTCAGTTTCGGCTGTACCGGTCATTCCTGCCAGTTTATTGTACATGCGAAAGAAATTCTGATAGGTAATAGTAGCCAGAGTTTGATTTTCTTCTTCAATTTCAACATTTTCCTTGGCTTCTATTGCCTGGTGTAATCCGTCTGACCAACGTCGTCCTTCCATTTTACGACCGGTAAATTCATCGATAATAACAACTTTTCCGTTTTCAACCAGATAGTTGACGTCCCTTTTGAAAAGAGTATGTGCCTTGAGCGCGGTATTAACATGGTGCAACCACTCAATATTGCGGGGATGATAAAGATTGTCCAATTCGAGTTTTTCTTCAACAACGGAGACTCCCTGATCTGTGAGCATGGCGGAATTGGCCTTTTCATCCAGGGAAAAGTCCACATCGCGTCTGAGGAAGGGAATTACTTTGTTTACTTTTACATAAAGATTGGCTGCATCTTCTGCTGGTCCGGAAATAATCAGGGGAGTTCTGGATTCGTCGATTAAAATAGAATCAACCTCGTCAATGATGACGTAGTTCAATTCCTGCTGAACATATCTTTCGATGGAATCCTTCATGTTGTCTCGCAGGTAGTCAAATCCGAATTCACTATTGGTTCCATAGCAGATATCTTTTTTGTAGGCTTCCTGTTTTTCGGCATCATTCATACCGTGGATTATTTTACCCACACTGAGTCCGAGGAAATTGTAAATTTTACCCATCCAGTCAGCATCACGGGAGGCAAGATAATCGTTGACGGTTACCAGATGAGCTCCTTTGCCGGTTAAGGCATTGAGATACAGAGGCAAACTGGCAACCAGGGTTTTTCCTTCCCCTGTTTTCATTTCAGCAATGTTGCCGTTGTGCAGAACTATTCCACCGATGAGCTGTACATCAAAATGCCGCATTCCTGTGGTTCTGATGGAGGCTTCCCGCACTACAGCAAATACCTCGGTAAGCAGATCGTCAAGAGTTTCCCCTTGCTCGAGCCTGGCTTTGAATTCATCGGTTTTGGCTCTCAACTGGCCGTCAGAAAGTTTGCGAATTTCAAGTTCCCAGGAATTAATCTTGTTAACCAGGGGTTGCAGTTTGATCATTTTCCGCTCATGAGCGGTTCCAAATATTTCTTTAACTCCCATAGAAATCTCCTAAATTTATTTGGTTCCCATATCCGGGATCCAAGCAACTTTATAACTGCACAATATTACCTGAAAAGGAAAAAAGATCAAAAGTGCCGCCAGACTTGCGAAACCTGGCTAAAAAATTGCTGTTTTTAATTTGTTTTATGTTATTATCAACTGCAAATACATAATTTGAATCTCGGCAGCAAAATTCAACTTTCTGCTTAAGCCAATAACTACCATTCTGAGATGGGAGCCAGTTGAAAATTTACCAATTAAGCATTTATCATTTATGGAATAATTTTTAAAGATAATTATCCAATCATCTCTTTTCATCTCCAGACCCTTTTAAAAACAGAGGGGTTGGAATCAACTTCAATTCTTTTTCCTGTTCTGTATTATCAACTGTTATCAATCCTCAAATCTACTTTTTCATGAAACCTGAAAAAATTATTTTTTCTTCAATAAAACTCACTGGCAGAATCTGGTTTTTCCTTGGTTTGTCAAGTCAACTTCTGTTTGTTTATTTCATAGTTGTTTTTATGCGCAATACCTTGATTCTTGCTCGACTAGGAGCCCTTTTTTTTTCTATTCCCCTGTTTTTTACAAGCCTGAAACTTCTTTTTGAGGGAGGAAAATTGCTGTTTTTCCCAAAATCAACTCTTTATCAAAATTTGACTGTGTCTTCGAACAATTTGAAGTGGGTTTATAAATTGGAAGCCAAAATAAAAAAAGGAGGCAATTATCCTCGGAAGAAATTAAAAATTGTAATTATTGCAGATAAAAATGGAAAAAGAAAAGCCCTGTTGATTAAAAGGGAAAACCTTGAAGCATTTTTCACTTTTCTTAAAACCAACAATCCTCAACTTGTTTGCGGTTATACTCCTCAGAGAGAAAAGGCTTACAAACAGGATCCCAATTCTTTATAATTTCATTATCATTCTGAGTAATTGAGCAAAACTCCAATTTTCTTTCAGAGCTTGCAAAAGTAGTAAAGCTCCCTTTTCTCCGGTTGTATCCAGATAATATTCAAAGGAAGCAGCTTTCCAGGAAACAGGTTTGATCTCTACTTTTCCTCGCAGCTCTTTTTGGATATATTTCAGTTTTTGCCTTATTTTCTTTCTGGAACTGAAATTTGCATTTTCCAGAGGAGTTGCAGGTTTGGGAACAAAAGGAGAAATTGTCATTACCAGGGGAAGAATTGAAGAAAGTTCTTTGCTCAACTCACACAATTCTTCCAGATCTCCTGCGGTTTCACCCGGAAGTCCTACCATTTGATAGAGTTTGATTCTGTTGATACCGAATTGTTTGGCAAATTCAGTGGCTCTGATCAGATGTTTTGCAAAAATTCCCTTGGATATTTGGTTGCGCAAGCGTTGGGAAGAGCCATCGGCGGCAATGGTCAGAGTTTTGTAGCCGCTTCGGGCCAAAAGTTCCACAAATTCCCGGTCAAGTCTGTCAGCCCTCAGGCTGGAAAGACTGGTATCTACTTTATTTGCAGTCAGGTATTGCAGAATTTCCTTGATTCGGGGATGATCACTTACTGCGGGACCCACCAGCCCTACGGCTTCGGGAAGGGGTTGCAGAGCTGCAAATATTTTTTCGGCAGGGATGGCTTCCATCTTTTTGCCTGTTGCCCGCCGGCTCATTACGCAAAAGCTGCAATTACGAGAACAGCCCTTGACTGTTTCAACCAGAATCCGTTTGCCGAATTGAGCAGCGGGAGTTGTAATTGTGGTGATTGCAGGGGAACTGCGGGAAACAAATGATAGCGAAGGTGGCTTGTTATCAATCAAAGGCGCCCAGACATCGTTTTTTTGTTGGGAGGCCCACTGGAGGATTTCTTTTTTGCCCTGCAATTCAGGATATATATTAAGGAAATCAATAAAGGCATCCTCGTTATCAGCTGGAAAAACAAGATCAAAAAAAGGAGCCAGAGAGGAGGGAGCAATTCGACTGAGTACTCCGCCGGCAATGAGCAGGGGTGCATTTTGATCACGTTTGGCACTCAAGGGTTCTATTTCTGATGAGATCAACATTGACAATAATTGGGCCAGTTCGTATTCCCAGGAAAGGCTTGCACCTATCAGAGGAAAGCTGTTGACAGGAGTCAGGCTTTCGTAGCTTCTTACGGGAAAAGCAACGTTTTTTCCGAATTTGAATTTGTGAAGGTAGTCGGGCCAGAAAGCTCTTTCACAGCGGTAGGTATTGAGAGAATTGATTTTTGAATGAAGATGGAGAAATCCACAGGATGCCATACCAACTCCGTAGTGGGCGGGATAGATGAGCACCATGGGAATATCACCGGAAAGGGGCTGGGTTCCTGTTTCTTTTTGCAGTCTTAAATTAATTACCTTTTCCCGTGCGAAAGACATAGTAAATCAATCCAGTCGAATGAGAACGGATTTCAGATAACTGCCTTCAGAGAAGAAGGGAAGATCGGGATAATCTTCTGGCAGATAGATTCGGCGCAAAATGCGCATGCTGCGTCCGGGCATACTTTTGGCTATGAGTCTTTCAAAATCTTCCATGGAAATTTTGAAACTGTTGATGGCTAGGAGAAGATAAGCACCGGGTTCCATGATATATCTCATGTTGTTCAATAATCCGGTATAGCTTTTTTGAACCGACCAGTTGGATTTTTTGCCCCGGCTGAAAGTCGGTGGATCAACAACAGCGAGATCAAAACTGCTTTCTCTTTTGCGCAAAAGCTCAACTCCCCGGAAGACATCTTCGGTAATAAAATCGTCGGAATTGTCAATATCAAGATTGTTGTTGCGATAATTGCGTCTCAGTATTTCCATGTAGCGACCGGAATTATCTATATTGACAACTCTGGCAGCTCCGGCACTGAGTGCGGAAACAGAGAAAGCCCCGGTATGGGAGAACATGTTTACCATTTTTCTGCCCGGAGCTAATTTTCGAATGAGTCGACGTCCTTCTCTGAAATCGGGGAAGAAACCCACTCCCATGGGAGCACTGAGATCTACCAGGTATTTGCATCCGTCTTCATTGATTTTGAGATCGGCGAGAAAGTCTTCTCCAAAGAATTTTTCAGCCCGGTTAATATTAAAATCGTTATCTCCGGAAGGACGAAAACGTTTCTGGAGAAATACGGATTTGGCTTCCAGCATGGTGGCCAGTTCGGGAAGGGCAATTTTTACAATCCAGTCGATTGAAGGTGTATATTGGACAGCCAGCAGGTAATCACCAAACACAGTTACGGTCAGTCCCGGGAGACCATCACCTTCTCCATTTATCACTCTGTAGGCATTGGTATCCTGGATGAGCAATTCTTTTCTCAAATTAACAGCGTTGAAAACAGCTTTTTTTACGAATTCTTCATTGATATCAAGGTGTTTGTTGCGAGTGAGAATACGGAAGGCAATGGCTCCTTCCTCTTCAAAATAACCGGTGGCCAGATAATAGCTGTCTTCATCATGCAAGGTAACAATATCACCGGCTTTATGGTTTATGTTCCTGTTGGCGATTCCATTTCTGAAAATCCAGGGATGACCATCACGCACTGCTCTGGAAGCGGCTCTGGTAAGTTGAATTTTCTTTTTACGAGAAAAGGCACTTTTAGAACTTTTATCTTTATTTTTATTGTTCATGTCGAAATCCTGTTCTATTGGGAACTTTATTCGGTTCTAAACTCAAACTGTACTAATCATACTAATTATTATTGACTACACTACATTTAAACTGTTATCAAAAGAAAAATTCATTTAGTTCTTTCCAGAATAATCATTTAGTTCTGGATTCCTCAGACCAGGTTCAGAGGTATTTATGCAGCATCTTTCCATTAATGGTCACGATTTAAAATTAAAAAATATTATTTCAGTTGCCCGCCAGCGGCAAAGAGTTGAACTTTCCCCCAAAAGCATAAAGCTTACGGCCAGATGCAGAAGTGTTGTTGATATTCTGGTACAGAACAATATTCCCGTATATGGACTTACCACAGGTTTTGGTTCCAAACGCAATGTTTTTATCGATCGCGAAGACACTAAAACTCTGCAGCACAACCTGATTATGTCTCATGCCAGTGGTATCGGCACTCCTCTTCCTGAAGACGTGATCAGAGCGGCTCTGCTTTTGCGTGCCAATGCTCTGGCTCGAGGCCATTCCGGCATTAGGACGATTCTGCTGGAAAAGATAATTGAATTGCTCAATCTGGATATTTTTCCCTGGGTTCCTGATCAGGGCAGTGTTTCAGCTTCGGGAGATCTGGCTCCTCTATCTCATATAGCTCTTGTATTGGTGGGAGATCCCGGTGGCAAAATATATAACCCCGAAAAGATGAATAGAACCGACAATTCTGACTATGTAGAAGCTCCCTTAAAAAAAGATTTTATTCCTTCTACCGCTGAAAACCTTAAAAAGTACTATGGTTATGAGCCGGTACAACTCGAAGCAAAAGAAGGACTGGCTTTGACCAACGGGGTTCAGGTTACCTGTGCCATGGGTTTGATAAATGCCTGGGATGCAATTTCACTGGTGAAACATGCAGATCTGTCCTGTTCTCTTTCCCTGGAAGCCCTCAAGGGAATTCCGGCAGCCTTTGATGGAGCTATTGCCCGGGCGCGACCTTATCGCGGACAGACTGAAAGTGCATCCAACATCAGAGAATTGATTGAAAATTCCTTTGTGCTTTCGATCCCTCTCAATTCTGCTATTTTAACCAGAGCTCAAAATCTCATCTCTGACAGTCTTTCCCTGGTTTCTGATTCTCAAAACATTAAAAAAATAAAACAGATAAGAGCCCAGTTGACAGAAATTCTCAAAGATCCCATGTCCAGTCTGGCAGTCATGGAAGAACAAGAAGAGGTGCAAAAAGGTTTTTTCAGTGCTGGCGATTCCCAGACTTTGGCTTTGCGAGAAAAAATAAAACCAATTCAAATTCAGGTACAGAAATTAATTCAGCAAATTCTTGCTCCCGGTGAAGAAACTCCAAAAATTTCTCATTTACGGGAAAATCTGGTGATTATTTCAGAAATGTTGGAAAAAGCTGTTCCTAAAATCCCTTCCGTGCAAAATGACTATTCTTTTCGCTGTGCATCTCAGGTGCACGGAGCAGTGAGAAACACCCTACAGCATGTAATTGAACTATTGCTCATTGAAGCCAATTCATCCACTGACAACCCACTTATCTTTCCTCCGGATGGACCTGAAGATCTCAAAGCATACAAAGCCTCTCTTTCCATCGAGAAATGTCGTAATGCTGTACTTTCCGGAGGTAATTTTCACGGAGAACCTATTGCTTTACCCATGGATTATCTGACTTTGGCTGTCAGCGAACTGGGTTCGATTTCCGAACGCCGTATCGCTAAAATTATTGACGGCAAGCACAACAACGGATTACCCTCTTTACTGATCAACAAAAGCGGACTTAATTCCGGTTTTATGATTCCGCAGTATACAGCGGCATCCCTGGTTTCCGAGAATAAAAGCCTGGTTTACCCGGCTTCAGCTGATTCTATCCCCACCTGTGAAAATACTGAAGATCATGTTTCCATGGGGTTGATTGCTGCTCGTAAAACCAGAACCGTACTTAAAAACACCACCAAAATAATTGCCATCGAATTGCTGGTGGCTTTTCAAGGGCTTCACTATCGCAAACCTTTTCTCAGCAAGCTCGGCAAAGGTACTCAGAAGATCTTTAATGAAATGCAAAACACCGATGGCATTGAGTTTGTTGAAAAAGACAGAATTCTGGCTCCACTTATTTCCAGAGTGCTGGAGCTGGTGGAAAATCGCACTTTGCTCAATAAAATTCAATATCTGGATTAACTAGTTAGTTCCCATCCCAGAATGGGGGTTTTTGACTGAATGAGAAGTTTGCCTCAGATGTGCGGAGTAACTGCGCCGACATAGTTGACACTATTTCAAG
>JAWLEA010000042.1:0-22867 GCA_041686345.1 Polyangia bacterium
CTTGGCCATACGGTAAAAAATAAAATCAGGGTATTTTGCAAGAAGGCGTTGCCAGATTGCATTGGCTGCCAGAAAATCACCCTTTTCTTCATATAAAAGAGCCATGAACCAATTACTCCAAGCCGCCTTTTCGTGCTTGGAAAATCTGTGGGAATGGGTTTTAAAAGCAGTAATTGCCGCACCTTTGTTTCCATTTAACATTTTTTGGGCTGCATCATTAAAAATTTCATCACCGGATTGGAATCTTGGTGACTGAAAAAATTGGGCTGCAATTAACAACAGAATTGAATAAATCATTTATTTATCGCGTTCAATTTTCAGAGAATTTATTTTCTTGTGAAGATTGGTTCTTTCTATATCCAAGATGCTGGCTGTTTTGGTGATATTCCAATCACATTCTTCAAGTTTCATCTTGATGAATGAGCTTTCCATCTTGCGCATGAACTTTTTAAGGGTGAGGTGAGAAAATTTGTTGAGTTGGAAACTTGGCAGTCTCGAACCAACCAGATCCAGGGGAAGATCTTTTACTCCGATAATATCGGAACTGAGGATGACCATTCTTTCCACTTGATTTTTCAATTCTCTGATATTGCCGGGCCAATTTTGCTGCTGAAGTATTTCAAGAACTTTGTTGTCCACCATCTTTTCCTGGAGACCATATTCATTACAGAATTGCTTGATAAAACCATTTACCAGCAGAGGAATATCTTCTTTTCGCTTGCGCAGGGGAGGAACCTTGATAGGGAGTACACTGAGTCGAAAATAGAGATCTTCTCTGAATTTTTCCTCCTGGACCATTTGTTCCAGATCACGATTGGTGGCTGCAATAACTCTAACTTCCACTTTGACAGGCTTTTCTCCCCCAACCCTGACAAATTCTCCCGATTGCAGAACTCTCAACACCTTGGCCTGAGCACTCAGACTCATATCAGCTATCTCATCAAGGAAAATAGTGCCACCGTGTGCTTGTTCAAACAATCCATTTTTGCGGGAAGAAGCTCCGGTAAAAGCCCCTTTCTCATGTCCAAAAAGCTCACTTTCAATCAATTCAGAAGGAATGGCTGCACAATTAATTTTGACGAAGGGTTTGGCAGCAAGAGAGCTGTTCTTGTGGATGGCACGTGCAATTAATTCTTTGCCGGTACCACTTTCACCTGTAATCAGAACCCTCCCCCTGGTTGGAGCAATTTTTTGAATTTGCTGGAACAATTTGAGCATGGGAGGACTTTCCCCGATCATCTCAAATTTATAACTGTATTTGGAAGCAAAATCATTGTCTTCGTTAAAAATGGAATGATGACGCAAAGCATTGTCTACTGTGGCCAAAATCCGGGAACGATCGAGGGGTTTTTCCAAAAAATCGAAAGCCCCTTCTTTGATGGTTTTCATTGCTTCGGTAGTGCTCGCCTGTCCTGAAATAACAACTACGGCAGGAGGTTTTTTGAAGGTTTTTAGTTTTTTGAGGATATCAAAACCACTGGTTCCCTTGAGTTTGAGATCGAGCAAAACCAAGGAGATGCCTGTCTCCTTGATGATTTTCAAGCCCTTTGCACCTGTATCAGCCAGATATAGTTGATACCCCTCTCCTTCAAGCACCATCTTAAGGGTTGTTCTAATATTTTTTTCGTCGTCTATGACCAGAATTTTTTTCATAATGTGGAAATTCAATCGGGAATTATAAAGATAACACGACGATTGCGGCGGTGCTTCCAGGTAGTTCGCCCTTTATAAACTGGCATCTCATTACCCATGGCCTGAATGGAAAGACGATCCTGTTTGAGTTTTCTGGAAGTTGCGTATTTCCTGATTGCCTTGACCTGAGCCTTGGTAATCTTGAGAGCCTTTTCGGAAGAAACAAGGGTATCGGTAAAAACCATTACCTGCAATTTGGGGATGGCTTTTTTGGACTTCAGGAAGAGAACAATCTGATCGAGGGCAGTTTTGCCTTCTTTGGTAAGAACATCCTTGCGTCCATATTTACCTTGGAACCATTCGTGTCTCCTGGATGGGAACTTGATCCAAACTGCGTATCGCTTCATTCCAGCGATCCTTATTCGTTTGACCTTGAACCAGGGTCTGCCTTTGTCGGGACAACCGTCGAAATCTTTGTTGCCGTTGATAGTTTCGTTTTTGTTGGGACATTTGTCCAGATCATCGGTAACACCATCTTCATCTGAATCAAACATCGATTTGGGACAACCTTTGTAAGGGGCTTTTTTGGGCCCGGCTTTCTGGGGGCATTTATCTTTAGCGTCAACCAGGCCGTCTTTGTCTGAATCATATTTTTCAGGAGGACAGCCGGCAGAAGCTTTAGAACCGGGAGTCTTGGGACATTTATCTTTATCGTTGGAAACTCCGTCGTTGTCTGTATCTACCATTTTGGCGGGACAACCCTTGGTTGCTTTACTTCCTTTGTCGTTGGGACAATTATCTTTGCTGTCCGGAATACCGTCACCGTCATTATCGTGATCGGGACAACCGTCTTCATCTTGATAATCGTCAAAGTCTTCAGCCACATCGTGGAAATTATTGTCTTTATCTTTGTCGGTTCCCGGACACTTGTCTTCTTCATCGGGAATACCATCTTTGTCATTGTCGTGGTCGGGACAGCCATCTGTATCTTCAAAACCGTCTATATCTTCTTTGATGAGGGGGCATTTGTCTTCTTCATCAATAACACCGTCACCATCTGAATCTTTAAAGGAGGGAGTCCATTTGATCCCGAACAGAACACGGGCAAGGGGAGTACCAATTCCTGCCAGAATACCTGCATTGGCTCCAAATTGAACATGTAATCCCTTGCCCAGATAATAATCGATACCAAAACCGCCTTCGAGATTATGGTCGTGAACAGCACTGGATAATCCACTGCGCCCGTAAAGTTCTGCAGTAATATTGAGATCTTCTACAATTTCGTAGGCTGCTCCAAAACCATACACAAACTGGTTGCCCAACTTGAAAGTACTGTCAAAAAACTCAGTTTCTGCATTTTTGAGCCGATAGAGAAAACCAAGATTAGCAGCAATCAGGAACTTTTGGCTTTGCCAACTGGCAATCGCTTTGGCAGTAATTGCAGGCCAATATTCCCCTGTGAAATTTTCACTGAATTTACCGGTGGGAGCTGTTACCAGCAAGGAGGTCCCCAATTTGATTTTATTGATCTGGAAAAGTATGGCTCTGGCTTGTAAAGTCAGATCACCCCAAGCCATTGAGGAAAGAGAATCGACTTCTTCTCCTTCATCATTAACTTCATTACCGTTGACAAAACCCACCGGAATAGAAACCCCCAGAAGGTATTTGTCAAAAAGACCTATAAAACCACCCAACTGGGCCATTCCCAAGGCAGATACAACCTTGGCTCTTTCATCTCCGAGATTATCGCCATCCATATTGTAGATAACAAAGGGATTGAGAGCATAACCAAACAGCATCTGAGCTCCATATTCCAGATGATGGGGCATGACAAGTGCATCAGTATAAAGTAAAGGCCCCTTGCCCAGAGCTGAACGAAGTGTATTAACATCAAGTTGATCAGGTTGGGGAGCTTCTTGAGCCCAGGAATCGACTGAAAAGCTCATGAATAATACTAATGCAAAAGAAATAATGCTTGTTTTACGCATTTATTTACCTCTTTGATGGCTGGATTGGAAATCCCGAGGATATGGCAAAATATTAAGTTTAAAAACAAAACAAACAGAATAAATTGCAGTTAATCCATTACTAAAAAACAAATTTTGAGTGTAATTATACCAGATTTTTTAATTTAAAAAAGTTAGTTATCCAAACTCTTTGCTTTTAGCTGACTTTTAATCAACTCTGATTGTTTCAACTTTTTCAATTCCCCGGGAAGGATCAATGGTGATGATCAGGAAATGGCGCCCTATATTATCCAGTTTTTCCGGCCAACCTCCCCCACCACCGGAAATATAAGCTTCAATTCCGGCATTTTTGTAATGATATAGACTGTGAATATGCCCGTACAGGGTAAGATCAACCTTGAAAGTGGAGAGATTTGCTAATATTTTGGAAGATTCATTGCGGGAACGGAAAGAACCGTTGCGAAAACCATCGGGGTCGACCAGGGGAATGTGAGTTATGAAGAGATGAACCTGTTCCTTTCCCAACTCCAGCCATTGATCAAGTTGGTCGTGAACAAGCGGGTCCAAAGTAGCATTAGCTGAATCCACAAAAGTAAAACGGGTATTTAAAAAAACAAAACTGAAGGAATTTCTGCCAATCATTTCATGCCAGATCCTGGGAGAAGCCATCCCCACATCATGATTACCAGGGGTTGAATAAAAAGGATAGTTAAGATTTTCGAAACTCTCTTTGAATTGAGCAAGTTGTTCTTTGATGCCGTTGTCGGTGAGATCCCCGGCACTTATGGCAAAAAGAACATCCTCTTGATCATTCATTTTATTGATAATATCTGACACCCGGGGTAATTCTTCCTGAATATCGCTGAGAAGAGCAATTTTATACACAGATTCTGTGACAGTGGATTTGATCTTGAAGATGTATTTGCTCCCGGATGGCAAATTGAATCTGAGCATCTTACGAGTGGGAACAGCAGTATTTTCTAACTGTACAGCACAATCCTCATTGTTTTGGTCGAAACACTCAACTTCTATTTCAGGAAGAGTGTTGTGAAGTTGAATTTCGAGATCAAAATCAGTTGTCGCCGTATTCTCAATATCAAATTCTACTTCCGGGGCTTGAAACCAAAATTTGAATTTCGATTTTTCCAAATTTGCAATGGTGGCCAATCCTTGAGAAACCAATATATTGATATCTTCAGTTTCATATCTGCCAACTTTGTTGTCCAGTTCGGCTCTTTTTTGAGCTGGACGCAGACAGGCGGGAAATAAAATTAACAATGATACCAATAATAAGTGGTGAGTAATTCTCATTTTTTTCCTCTGTAGCTTATTGAAAACAAGGATCTGTATACTGAACCTGCGGCCAGGTCTAAACCGAGACCCCAATTTTTGGTAAAATAATAAAAAGCCTTTAACCCGAAATGACCTATAACTCCGTCTCCCATGGAACCCAGGGAAGTTCCGGCCAATTCGTTATCATGCCGGTGATCATAATAAAGGGCTAATTCCCCCCGATTAATACCGCTTCCCATATATAAACCAAAAGTCAATCTGGAAAGGGGCATTAATTCACTGTCACTGAAAACCTCATCTTCCAAGGCTTCATAACCGGTAAGATGATATAAAATTCCGCCTTCATATTGAACAAAAGAACCTCGGAGGGTTTGATGAAATCCGGCCAGGTCATAGCGTAAAACAAGCAACAGTTCCAATCCGAGATTGGTAAATTTTTCTTCTCCGAAATGTTTGTAATAAAAACCTGCGGCCAAATCAAAAAAAGAGCCACTGACAGTTTTTATCTTTTCCAAGGGACCCCATAAACGCCAGGAAAAACGACTTTCCAACCAGTTTGTATTATGGGGTACAGCTCTGCTGAAGGTACTTCTTATCTGAAATTTGCCAAAATTGATTCTGGCTTCCGCCATCAGTAAATTATCAGCACCCAGGTGATAATCTTTAAGGTAGATGTATCCTAATTTCAATTGATAGGAGTCCGGAATATATTGAGGCTTGCCCAGAGGGTTGTTGGCAAAAATACTTCCGTAAATATCTGCCAAAGTAGCACCACTGAACAGACCAAAACCGGTGAGCAGTGAATAAACCGGCAAGTGAATAACTTTGGGAGATGCGTTGGTAAGAAGAAGAGGAAGAGCTCCGGCAAGCAAAAATGCCAAACCAACTCCCTTGACAGCTATTATTTTTTTATGACCGTTGAAATCACCCATAACCAAATGACCGGCAGGATAGATAATTCCAGGTAATACAGCTCCCAAAAAAGGAAGCACTCCCGGTTCAACTTGAATTTTACCATCTTTTTTTTCAGATATTGCAGGTTGTTGTTTTGCGTTTTTTTTAACTTCCCCTTCATTTCCCCATGCCAAGTTTGCAAAAAAGAATTGAATCAGAATAAGTTGTATAAAAAAACGTCTTTTCAAATTTCAACTCCTTAAAAATTACCTTAGTCCCCACCCAGAAGTGGGGTTTTGGGATGGTAAAGAAGTTTGCCTCAGATGTGCGGAGTAACTTCGCAGATATAGCCACTACTATTTCTAGAAGTTACGACAAAACTGATGAGGTAAAATTCCGTTGCCAGACGATGACATCCATTTTTGGAATGGGAACTACCTTAGTCGAATTCCCCTATTTTGCCCTAGCCAATTAAAAAAACTACTTGTTTAAATAAATAATAGAAATTCCACCGGAATGAAGAACCCACAACCTGTTTTTTTTATCCAGCTTTATGCTCTCTATTCTTTTTTCCAGAAGATTGCCCAGAGCATCGAGCTTGTCAACTTTGCCATTTTTGATTTTGTAGATAAAACTGCGATTGGCAGCATAAACAATATCGTTGACTTCATCATAAGCCATTGCCTGAATCTCTCCGGTTCCGGGCAATATAGATTTATCGTTGCATTTCCAATAATTATCGTCTTTTTCACACAATCCCAGATCTGTTCCAACCCAGAGTTTTCCATTTTTGTCAAAGATAACATCATTGACAACATTGCTGTTGAGACCATTTGTATCATCAATAATTTCTATCTGTTTTTTCCCGTCTACTCTCCAAAGATGAACTACTCCTTTTTCGCTGGCAAGATAACGATGACCGAAACGCATGGACATTTTTCGGGAAGATGCCGGTATATCAAGTTTTTTTCCGTCTTTTGTCTTATAATTTATCGGGGGATAGATATTCTTGTTTTTAAAGTTGAAAACAAAAACACCAACAGCTGTATTTTTATTACCTAATCCAATCCAGGAAATGTAATCTTTGGTGAAATAACTGAAATTAATGTAAACTTCAGGCATTTCGGTAGTAAGTGGATATTCTTTCATCATTTTTTTCCAGGAATTGCCCGTTTTGCGAAAGAAAAGAAGGTCTCCCCGGCTGTTTTTGCCGATAGCCGTAATTTTATTATTAAAGTCATTTAAAAAATAAATAAAATGCCATCCTATATGCTTTTGCTCCATTAATTCGAAGCCTCTTTTATCATTGAAGGTGAAACTGTTGTTGCCGGCGGCAAAATAGCAAATCTCAGTTTTGTTTTCACAACCTACGGTGAAGGAATCCGCATTTTTATTTATGAGGTTGTTGGAACTGAAATATCGGATGATCCTGCCATCAAATCTTAACAATCCCATGGTATCGGTTCCCACCCAGAGATAATTGTTTTTACGATGAACGATTGTCATGCCGGGAGGAAAGTCTGTAGATACGGAAATCCTGCGAAAACAAGGAGCCTTGGAGCCGAAAAATTTGAGCTTTTTCCCTTTTTTGCCGGCTTGATTACAAGAAACAAGGTTCGAAACTGTCTTGCCGGAATAGATCATTACCTCATTTTTATACGCTTGCAACCAGTTTACAGGATGAGAAAATTTATAATAATATTTGTTATCTCCATTATGTAAAAGCAGCAAATTATTATTGTTTTTATCTTGACCACTGATCCAGATGGAATCTCCCCTTTTCTGCATGGAAAAAACCGTTTTTATTTTGGATTTGTAAGGTTTACAGGTTCCATTACCGCAAACAAGCAAACCATGGTCTTTTGTACCGACCCAAACACCACCGTTATCTTTGGCTTCGATAAATTTAACTGAAATGCTTTTTTTATAGATCAGGGAACGTCCGAGGGTGATTGCTGCCAAACCTTTGTCAGTTCCTACCCAGATACTGGATTTTTCTCCCTCCAAAGCTGTAATTTCACCTTCAATTCCAACTTTCTGATTCTGCCAGGCTCCTTCGGAATACTGGGCCAGACCTTTGGATGTACCCACCCATAGAATATTATTATGCCAGGAAAGCGCATTGATTTGATTGGAAGGCAGACCATCCTGACTGGTAATAAGATGGTAATCTTCGCCGTTTTGATTGAAATGCTGCAAACCCCCGTCGGTGCCAATCCAAACATGATTTTTGGTAACCGCTACGGCTTTTACACGACGAGACTGTTTGAAATAACTGACATATCCCCAGGGTATCTTTTTTATTTTATAAAAGGAACGGGAAAAAGTTGTTGTTTTGGTTTTGGAACAACTGAAACCAATAAGAAAAAGAAGGAAGAAAATGGCAGAAAAAGAAAATCGTTTCATCTGATAATATAACCTTTAAGGGCAAAAACAGTAATCAAACACAAAAATCACTGAATAAAAGTTTAGTCTTTAAATCAGAATTTTTCAACATTAATACTGCTCTGAAATTGAAACCCGGATCAAACATGATAAAATCGCCGGCCCGGGCGGAGGGAGGTATGGCAACAGGCAACTCCTTTAATGAAGTTGAAATAACAAATGATAAAAGTAAAATCAAGGAACTTTCAGGCTTGATTTGAAAGAGTTTCTGAAAGGAAGACCCTATTGACCAGGATAACTTTATCTTATTCGATTTTCTGCTTAATTCCAGATAAAAATCATCTTTAGCGGGTTTTTTTACTTGCAAACGATAAGATAAAGGTCCCGTTTTATTACTATTTAATGTACCATGCAATAGCTGTTTGGAATTATCAATAAGAATTCGCTCGGCATAATCGTTATATCCTTGTTTTTTCAAAATGGTTGCCATCGTTTCATTTTTAAAAACTGAAGGAAGTTCCCGTAATTCAAATTTTTGGTTTTCATTTTGGACATCAGGTACACCATCGGAAATTGCTTTGGCTTTTTTGATGATTTTTTCTTTCCAGTCAGACATAAATACCCTGTTTTGAGGAAGTTAATATATTTATACTATCATATGGTTTTCAAATCTCTTTTGATCTGAGACTTCAATTTTTCCGGGGAAGAAAAATGTTGCTGATCCCTGATCCGGGCAGCAAAAAAAACTTCTACTCTTTGATTGTAAAGGTATTTATCAAAATCAAGAATATGTACTTCCATGATTTGAGCATTGTTGCAACCGAAAGTTTTTTTGCTGCCTATGCTGATTGCCGCTTTATGAGGTTTCTCTCCTTCGATTTTGATGGTCCCGGAATAAACTCCTGCACCTGGATACAACTGAATACTTTCAATATTTGCCGTAGGAAAACCCAGTATTCTGCCTATTCCTTGACCGGTTACAACTTTACCTTGAATTGAATAATTTCTACCCAGCATCTTGTTGGCTTGAATAATTTTTCCGTCTTTAATCAGTCGGCGAATTGCAGAAGAACTGATTTTGTCACTGCCGGAGCGATGAACAGGGAAAACTTTCAGTTTTATACCATACTTTTGAAGTAAATCCCTCAATATTTGAGGACTGCCCGAACGATTACGTCCAAAATGAAAATCTTCCCCCACTACAACATATTTCAAATTATTTTTTTCGCCAAGTAACCGGGCAAATGCCTCCGGAGGGGAATCGGCAAATTCTTTGGTAAAAGGGTAATAGACAGCACACTCAACCCCATATTGGTGAAAGATTCTGTTTTTTTGCTGTCTGGTTGTGAGGATTTCGATTTTTTTGCCCGGAAAAAGAATTGAAACAGGATGAGGTTCAAAAGTAAATACTCCCGTCATTAATCCGAGATTTACCGCAAACTGCAAGAGGTGAGTATGCCCGGCATGTACACCATCGAAATTTCCTATGGCAAGGGTCAAAGATATTTTATCTTGAACTTCTCTCAGGGAATTAGTGGTAATCATTGCTTCAAAATCAACTGCAACCGGAACTGGATCCACAATTCATACATTTATAGCAAGATCCGTTGCGAACCATTACAAAACCGCAATCAGGACAAATTGGAGCATCAGGTGAAGAAACCAGATCACCAATCTGTTGATTTTGGGTAATTTTTTCTTCTCTGAGGTGGTCATATTCCTCGCTCTTTTCCGCACTGATAGAGTTGCCGTTCATACTTGCAATGGTTTTGTTGACTCCATCTATGTGGTGAAGATATAACCAGCGGAAAATATAATCAACCAGTGAAGAAGCCACAGGGATTTCCGCATTTGCCGTAATTCCTGAAGGCTCAAACCTGGAATGCATATATTTGTCACAGAGAAGATCAAGGGGAACTCCATGCTGCAAAGAAAGGCTGATAGCTATGGCAAAGGCGTCCATGAGTCCGGAAATGGTGGAACCTTCCTTGGCCATAGCGATAAAAACTTCACCGGGCTTGCCGTCCTGGAAATAACCAACGGTCAAATATCCTTCGTGTCCCGCAACTTCAAATTTGTGGGTTATGGAAAGACGTTCTTCGGGCAGGTGACGACGTCTCAATTGTCCTGAATCCTCGCCTTTGACTGAAGAAAATTCAGTTTCGTCGACATCACTGCTGGTGCTGAGTGGTTCAGTTCCTTTACTTCCTTCACGATAGATAGCAACTGATTTGAGCCCCATCTTCCATCCACGTATGTAAATATCTTCAATTTCCTCGGGAGTGATATCATGGGGAAGATTGACCGTTTTGGAAATTGCCCCTGAAAGGAAGGGCTGAACACTGGCCATCATTTTTAGGTGAGAAAGATAGGAAATGGTACGAGTTCCTCCCACAGGACGCAAAGCTGTATCAAAAACATCAAGATGCTCATCCCTGATCAATTCGCAACCTTCGAGAGTACTGTTCTCTTTAAGGTATTCGAGTATTTCTCTGATTTCGTCTTCCTGGTATTCAAGATTTTCCAAGGCGGGTTTGACAGAACTGGAAACAAGTTTGAAAGTTCCTCCTCCAACCAGTTGCTTGTAAATAACCAGAGCCACCAGAGGTTCAATACCGGTGGAATCGGAATCCATGAGAAAACCTATGGTGCCGGTTGGAGCCAGCAAACTTACCTGTGAATTTCTGTATCCGTTGTTCAGACCACGAGATTCGGCTTGCTGCCAAATTTTTCTGGTATAATTGTCGATTGCCTTCCAGCACTTTGATTTAATCTGTTCGTGGGCACTGATATGTTTGCTTATCACCTTGTGAAAGGAATTGTTGTTCAATTCAAATTCTGAAAATACACCCTTTTCTCCTGCAATTACAGCACTCTGAAGAAAAGCCGAACCTGTCATCAGAGAAGTGATCAAAGCAGCAAGTTCCCTGCCCTTGTCTGAGTCGTAGGCCAGTCCCAAACTCATGAGCAAACCACCAAGATTGGTATAACCTATGCCGAGAGGTCTGAACTTGCGGCTGTTTTCACCAATAGCCCGGGTGGGATAAGAAGCATTGTCGACAATGATATCCATGGCCAGGATAAAAATTCTAACCGCTTTGACAAATCCTTCCAGATCAAAACTCAGATCTTCCTTGAGAAATTTTTTGAGATTCAGAGAAGCCAGATTACAAGCGGAATTATCAAGAAACATGAATTCACTGCAGGGATTGGAGGCATTGATCCGACCCGAATCAATACAGGTATGCCAGGAATTGATGGTGGTGTCGAATTGCAGGCCGGGATCTCCACAAGCATGAGCAGCTTGAGCAATCTGTTTCCAGATATCCTTGGCTCTCACTTTGCGGTTCACCGAAGAATCAACTACTCCTTTCAATTCCCAGTGGTCGTCATTAACAACAGCTTCCATGAATTCGTCCGAAACTCGGATGGAATGGTTGGCATTCTGAAAATAAACTGATGAGTAAGCTTCACCATCAAAAGAACCATCATATCCTTCTCGCACCAAAGCTCTGGCTTTGTCTTCCTCTTTCATTTTTGAGGAGATGAATTCTTCCAAATCAGGATGATCATCGTTTAAAATGACCATTTTAGCAGCCCTTCTTGTTTTGCCTCCGCTTTTAATAACTCCGGCAAAAGCATCAAAACCTTTCATGAAAGATACCGGTCCGGAAGCTTTACCTCCTCCGGCAAGTTTTTCATCAGAGGAGCGCAGAGTGGAAAAATTGATCCCGCTTCCGGAGCCTCCCTTGAAAATCATAGCTTCAGTTCGAGCCAACTCCAGGATCGATTCAAGATTATCCTTGACTTCAAGAATAAAACAGGCACTGCACTGGGGATTGTCTTCCACGCCCACATTAAACCAGACAGGGCTGTTAAAGGCTCCATATTGCTTAACTATGAGCCATCTCAATTCTTCAGCAAAAATCTCCCTTTCTTCTTCATTGAAATAATTGTCTTTCACGCCCCAATCCGCAATTGTGGAAACCACCCTTTCAATCATGTTTCTCACGGAATTTTCCCGTTCTTCAGAACCAAGGTTTCCTCTGAAGTATTTTTGAACAGCAATAGTAAAAGCGTTATCCGACCAATTGGAGGGAACTTCTACATCTTTCTGGTTGAAAATGATTTCGCCATCCTTACCGACAAGTTTGGCATCACGTTTTTGCCATTCTACCTGTTCATAGGAACTTTCTCCGGCTGTACTGAAATGTGGATCTATTTTCATGTAATATCCTTATTTTTAAAAATAGTTGGCAGATTGATAACTTCAATTCCAGTAAATAATCAGCATCCTGAAATGAAAACTTTTTGCGAAATTTCTCTGCGCATCTGAGGCAAATTTCTTACACGGTTAATAATCTCATTCCGGGACGGGAGCTAATCAACTTTAGAAGCAAATAACGGAATTAAGGGGGATATTCGATTTAAAAATGCATACCGAAATTGAAACAGTTTTCAATTTTGGCAATGATGAAACAAAGAAAAAATTTATGCAATAAGATATTTCTTTTTTCCTTTTAAAACTCAGTTGTATCTGGTTCAATCAAATTCGTTTTTTCTTTTTTTTCATTTGCTTAGAAGGACATTCTTCTGAATGAAAAATGGGAAACCGCTCCGATTTTTTATGACGCTCCAAACTTGTTTTTTCAATCCGGAAAAAATATCATAAAAGCAAAAATCAGGTAAATTATTTCAATTCTCACCGAAATCAATGGAATTTTTTGGAATGATTCCCGGTTAAGAAAAATAATATTGGGTTTTTATTTTTTTTAACTATTATATGTTTTGAATTCCAAATCCATTTATGTTTTTTGTTTAATTTTGTCCCCGGCGGGCGAAGAGGGTTTATGAAAACCCGGAGGTGAACTTCAATGGAATTTATCTGTGCAAATTGTGGAAAAGAATTCGAATCCCGGGAAACCACTCCAAGATGTCCTTCATGTCTGCGCAAACATACAGTGATGGCCAGTGAAAACCGTAATTCCCCCAAATTAGGATTAAATTTAAAGGTGATGATCTTGGCAATTACCGGCCTGTTGTCCTTAATTGTCATATCAATTGTTCTCTATCGTCAACTTCAGCAAAACAGCACAAAAACTAATGCCATGAACAGAGTAAAAGAAGAACAGATCAATGAAATTCTGAAAAATCATAATTTTCAAGATCTTGAAAAACAGCTTCAATTGACTCCTTTTCAGGCACAATCCTTACCGGACAAATACAAACATCTAAACCATGAGAAAATTCAAAATTTGATTGAACAGGAAATCAAAAAAAGAATCACCTGGGAGATTCCTGCCCGGCTTAATACTCCCCACCAAATTTCCGTTCTTCTTCAAAATAAAAATAACTCCCGGTTCACCAGCCTCGAATGGGCAATCTTCCTCAAACAGGTTCTGTTCAAATCCAATATTCAGGTGCAATTGGCTCAAGTTGAAAAAATCAATGATGATTACAGCCGCCATCCTCTGGAAATTGGTAATTACGTGCTGGTTCTGCCTGAACGTTATTCCGATGGAAAAAAAGCCCAGGCCTTCTTTTCTCCGACGGGATTATCCCCGGATTCAATCAGCGAATTTTCCATTCTCACTTCCCGGCAAACAATTGCCAGATTTATGGCATTGAAAGCCTTGTCTTTACTCAAGATCAAAGATCGCTTCAATTTTCTGCTTCCCTTTGCTGCAGAACCGGGAGATGTCAATTCCAAACTTGTTCTTAAATTATTGAACACAGCCTTTGAACTGGATCCTGAATCAAAAGAAGTCAAAGCAGCCTATTTCTGGTCATTTACACAATTACAGATTTTCCGAGAAGCCCGGAAGTGGCTGAAACGACTGGAGGCCTCCAGCGAACATCCCGGCATCAAAGAATTGAGAGCCATAGCCAAAATAACCAAAAATGATTTGCAGGCAGCCTTGGGTGAACTTGAAAATCCGTCTCAGCCTTTTCAACGCCTTTATTTCTATTTGAAATTAATGAATGGCAAAGAAACCAGCCGGAAAAGAGTTCGCAAATTATCTAAAGAAGACAATGAATTCAGTTCCTATCTGGCAGCAATGTATTTTTTGAAGAATGACAAAAAACAGGCACAGGCTTATCTTGAAAAAATAATAAAACAAAAACCCGACTCTTCCTGGGCGGTTCATCTGCTCTTTACTGCCTTGTTGAATTCAGGCAATTTTGCCGAAGCCCGGAAATTAATTCCAAAAGTTGCTGTTTTATTGCAAAAAAGAGAAAATAAGAAGATGAATTTGAAAGATATCAAAAAGAATCTTGAAAATAAAATTGATATGCTTGAGGAAGAAAAGCGTAATCAAGCAAGCAAAGAACTAGGCAAAACCGGGACTGAAGGTAATAAAGCAAACAGTAAACAGGATTAAACAGGGACTGTGTTTTCAGTTAAAACTTGATTATTCCCTGTAATCGGCACAGGACCATCTGCAAACAATTTGTCCCCAACAGTAAATTTTCTTGCTTTCTCTCTCAGTTTTTTTTATTTTTTTAAGGAATAATTTTTTTCAACTTTATCTAGTTCTCATCCCAGAAGTGGTGTTTTTGGCTGGATAAGAAATTTGTCTCAGATGCGCGGAATAACTTCGCCGACATAGTTGACACTATTTTAAGAAGTTATGACAAAACTGATGAGATGAATTTCCGTCGCCAGACGATGACCTTCACTTTTGGGTTTGGAACTAACCAAGTACAGGCTGCAAATATGAAATCAAGCAACTCAAGAAAGCATCCCCGTTTTGAACTCGAAGCATATGTCGACTATACCGGTAAAGAATTTTTGCTTAACCATGAAATTCATGATATCAGTATGGGAGGCATGAGAATAAAAACAACAGAGCTTGAAGAAAAGGGACAAGTTGTTGATCTGGTAATATCTTTTCCCGATTTTGATTCGGTTATCGAACTCAAGGGAGAAGTTGCCTGGGTAAAAGATGCTCCGGAGAAAGAAATGGGAATTTCTTTCAAAAACATCGGAATGAGAGAGCGTAAACAACTTGAAAAATATTTAAAACGTGTAAAAACTATTTAGTTCCCATCCCAGAAGTGGTGTTTTTGGCTGGGGAAGAAATTGGATTGAGATGCGCGGAATAACTTCGCCGACATAGTTGACACTATTTCAAGAAGTTATGACAAAACTGATGAGGTAAAATTCCGCTTTCAGACGATGACCTTCCTTTTTGAGATGAGAACTAGTTAGTTTGAGATGGATACAACAATTCAACAATTACAGGTGAAATTATGGCTATTTTAGTAGAAAAACTTCTTCGCAACACCAATTTCAATAATCAGGACAAACAGATAATTCTGCGTGGAATTGCTCAACTTGCTGCCAGTGACGGCAATATCGATCCTCGGGAACGTGAATATCTCAAACAATTTGTAACCGAATATTTCCCCAGTGGAGATCCCACCGATCCTGCTCTCACCGAACAAACAATCACAGCCAATGATGTTGGCAATCTTTCTTCTCATGAAGCCCAGTTGGCTTTCCTCGGGTTCCTTACCATCACTGCCTATTCCGATGAGGATTACTCCCAGCCCGAACGTAAATTTATCAGGAACCTTGTTCAAGATCATATTTCAGAAGAAGAATTTTCCCAGATCCAATGGGGAGTGCGCAAAATGCTCTATCGCCGCGTTGTTTTTTCCTTCGCCCTTAAAAATAAATTCCTCCATCCCGATTTTGCCATGGAAATGGCCAGAAGGTTTGATATCAGCAATGATGAAGCAGTGGAGATCAATCAGGGAGTTTTCAGTGCCATCATGGCCATCAAAGGAGATGAAGCTCAGGAAGCTTCCCAATAACTGTTAATCCATCTGAACTGGAGTAATTCATGAGCGATAAATGGCGAGAAATCGACAGAAAAAAGGATAAAAGCAGTCATCGCAAAAGCAAACCGGCGTTCAACCGCAATCAGGGCAGAAAATCAAGGGTTTCGAAATCAGAGTTGGACAAGGTTTTCTCTTCGGGCAAACTTGGTGAATTCATCAAGGCCAAGGAAGAAGAAAAACAGATAAAATCCAACTCGGAACAATCACTTGTTGCCAAAGTTAAAAAAGCTTTGCGCCTTAAAGATACTAATAAATTTCTCAAACAAGCCCAAAATATCATCAAAAAAGATGGAGTCCCCGGTAATTTTGAATTTTTGGAAAGATCTCTGGATTTAAGTGAAATCAATTTGATTATCCAGATTCTGGAAAAAATGGAATCTTTGCTGAAAGATGGAATCAAGCCTGACAGAACTCGTTCTTTAAGCGCCAGACTCAAAATGCTCCCTGTCAAATACAGAGATCCCCAAGTACAAAAACTCTGCCAGGCAATCCTGGAATTGCTCTAGTTCTATCTGTCGCCTTTCACCCGCCTGTTTATCCAGGCAATCAACTCATCAATTTCGGTAAATCCCTCTATTTTGTCTTCTCTTCTGTCATCGATTCTGGTATCTGCCACCCGAGTTGCCACACCTCCTGTTGATTTCAAACTGGCGAGTGGTTTGCCAAACTGCCAGGCATAGGCAACTTCGGACAGAGTTCCACTGGCACCTTGCACCACCACAACTGCATCAGCACTCAACACAACCAGGGAATTACGGGCAAAACCCAGACCTGTGGGTATAACCAGTTGACAATATTGATTTGCCTCTTCTTTGTACAACCCCGGTAAAATGCCAATACAGGTTCCCTGAGCATTGTCTGCCTGGGAAAAACCGCGACAAACAGATTCCATAACTCCATCTCGGCCCCCACAGACAAGATTGTATCCGTTTTCTGCCAAATTTTTCCCCAATTCAATACATATCATTTGTACCTGGTCAGAAATATGGCCGGAACTACCGCAAACAGCAACTGTTTTTAATTTTTTCACAACATTTTTCCTTTCGACTAAAACCGTCTTAATCCCTTGTTATTTTTATTTAAAAGAGTTGAAAACACCAACAGAATGGGGGTTATTGACTGAATGAGAAGTTTGCCTCAGATTTGCGGAGTAACTGCGCTGACATAGTTAACACTATTTCAAGAAGTTATGACAAAGCAGATTAATTCAATTTCCATCGCCAGACAATGATATCCATTTTTGGGATGGGAACTAGTTAGTTCCCGTTCCGGAAGTGGTGTTATTGGCTGAATGAGAAGTTTGCTTCAGATGCGCGGAGTAACTGCGAAGATATAGCCACAACTATTTCAAGCAGTTGCGACAAAGCAGATGAGGTAAAATTCCGCATTCAGACGATGACATCCATTTTTGGGAAGGGAACTAGTTATTTAACTTTGGATAAAGCGCTGTCAATAGCGTCCCGATAAGCCGAAGAACTGGTGAGACCTGAAGAATAATTCATAATTTCCATTGTACTCAAATCGATGAAACCATTGAAGGGATAGGCAGCTATGTTCATGTAGCGTTCAAAGAGAAACAGCTCGTCATTGGTGCCGTAAACATTGGGATTATCAAAATCGTAATTGTTCAGATAATTTTCGGCATAGGTTAAGGTGGCAGGAGCACCAGCTACATCTTGAGCAACAACGATTAAGAAGAGAACCTCGTCATATTCTGAGGAAATGGTATGAAGATTGGGCAATTGAGTGGAACAAACACTGCACCAGCCGGCAGAAACAGTAAGCATGAGCAGTTTTTTACCGTCGGCATGCTGTTGAAAAAGATCGTGCATCCAGGCCACACCATCGTCTCCGGAAAGTTCGGCAGCATTGTTGCCTACCGGAATAAACGGTAAATCTTCAATGATCTGATAGCGAAAAACCCCGTAAGGAGGACAGGGATAAGTTGTGTTTCCACAATGGGGATCAGAATATTCAGTTGAAGTGTTGTCATCCGGAAAAGGCACATTAACTGTCTCGGAGGCTTTTAGATGGGGGGAATCATTTTCAACTTCCTGATCCTGGCAGGAAATAGAAAAAGTGAATAAAGATAATGATGAAAAAATTAAAATAAAATGTTTCATATAAATGTACCTCTTTCTTGACAAAATCTAATAATTCTATTACATAATTTTGCCACGGAGGCAAGTTGAAATGCAAAATCAATTTAAATATTTAACAATTATTACAACAATTATTACTTTCCTATCTATTTCTATGCTTATATCTTGTGATGATGATTCATCCGGGAAACCGCTGGGGTCGGAATGCGATGCAGAAACAAACTGTCAGGGTATTTGCAATCTGGGGCTCCCAGATGGAATGTGCGTGGAAATTTGTGATGAACAAACCCCCTGTGAAGAAGGAACCTGTGTTGATTTCACCGAGACACAAAGCTTCTGCCTCCCATCCTGCCAAGAAAATTCCGAATGCAGGGAAGGATATTCCTGCATAGAGAATATTTGCAGGCCTCCCGCCACCTTCGGCGGCCCCTGTGAAGAAAATGAAGACTGTACTCCCTGCAACGAACTCCAAGATTGTCCTGAGGGCAATGCCGTAGAATGCAAATTCAATATATGCACCTGGGAATGCAACGATGGCAACCAATGTGAAGGCAACACCTTCTGCGGCAAAGACGATACCGATGCCTACTGGTGCCAGCCAGTTACCTTTGAACAGGGACCTGGAACCGCCGGCGAAAGCTGTTCTGGAGCAAGCTCCTGTGTCGAAGGTTTTGATTGTCTGGCTGAGGGCGAAAACGATCCCTACGCCTATTGCTCCAACCAGTGCGAAACCGATAAAGACTGCATCCCCAGCATGAAATGCGGTGAATTCGAAGGCGTTTCCTACTGCATAAAAAGAACTCATTGTGTCGAATGTGATATGGACAGCCAATGCGGCTACCAGACCGACAAGTGTATTGGTCCAAATCCAGAAATAGCCACCGGGTTCAACTATTGCTCAAGAGTCTGCGATCCTGATCGCGACGGCACCTGTCCTGTAGATAACGCCTGTCTCGAAGCATTCTATTGTGCCGACAGCGGTGCCTGGGTTCCTGATTGCACCTGGTGTTCCGGTGACTCATGCGAACCGGGAGACGTTCCTGTTTACCAATGTTTTCACACCTTCGGCAGTTGTGTTGGTGATGGAGAATTTTGCACACCCTGCCGCAACAATGATGATTGCACAGTGGAAAACGGCACCTGTGTCATCGATGAAAGTGCCATCAACTCCTATTGCACCATGCCCTGCGATGCCAATAATTCCTGCCCGGATCACTATATGTGTGTTGAAACCGAAAGTGAAGGATATCAATGCGTCCCCAGAACCGGCAGTTGCAACGAACCTTCCGGTGGCACCGAAACCTGTGATGTTTGTGCCGATTGGTCCGACTGTATTCGAGGTGGCTGTCTTCCTCCCGATGGCAATATAGAAACAAGTGTAAGTTATTGCCTGGATTATTGTAGTAACAATGAAGAATGTGGGCCTTATGCAACCTGTGAAACCGTCACCATATATGGAGAATACAACTTTGATGTCTGCCTGCCAATTGAAACAGTCGATAGTTGTTCCCACTGGCAAACCTGTATGGAAGATTGTCCCAACGGACCTGCTGAATGCACAGAAGGTCCACTTTATTGTCAATAATCCCTTTTTTCTGAATTCTTACCTATAATTGAATGTCAAAAAAGAAAAAGTCCAAATCAAAGTCAAAAAAGAAAAAGAAATTTTCTCATTCCAATCCTTTCAGTAAACACCAAAATATCCTGGAAAAAGCTGTAAAAAACAGTGAAGAAAAAATCAGGAAAGAAAAAGAAAAAGAAAAAAAAGAAAAAGCCAGGAAAAAAAGGGAAAAAGAAGAAAAGAATTTTCTCAACCGTTATCTGGAAGGGGTTAAACCTCTAGACAAACAAAATAAATTGGAACCCGCTCCAGGAAAAAAAAGAGCTCCAGTTAAATCAAAACCAGAAAAAGAATCCTTTGCAGAATTATTTTCTTCTTCTTTTTTCGATATAGAATTCCTCGATGAATATGTCTATGGTCTTAATCGCAGTGTAAATCGCAAAGTTTTAAACAAACTCAAAAAAGGTGATTACAGTTATCAGGCACATCTTGATTTGCATGGATATATATGGGAAGATGCCCGGGAGCTAATAATCAATTTTATCAACCAATCCAGAAGACGAAATCAGCGTTGCATATTGATTGTACATGGTCGAGGCTTACATTCTCCCGATTCAGTTCCTAAATTGAAAAAGGGATTGATCAACCTGCTTACCAGAAGTGCCCTCAGCAGAAAAATTCTTGCTTTTGCAACTGCTCTTCCGGTTGATGGAGGTCCTGGAGCCATGTATATACTTTTAAAAAAATAGGTTTGGACATCATGGGTGATAATCACCAGAAAAACTATATTATCGGTTTTTGTACCCGCTGCGGAATAAATCTCAAAGTTGAACCGGAATTCGAAAATATTCCCGTTCTCTGTCCTTCCTGCCGCAAGGAAATTAATGAGGATTACCATCGCTCCGAGGAGATAATATTCGGTAGCTATTTTCAGGATTATTTCAACCTGGTTACCTATGCCGGAGATCTCGGACCTCCCAACAAACCTGTTCATATTGATCGCTGGCCCCACCAAGTATTTCAGATTCTCAAAACAAAACAAAAAATCTGTTATCCTGCTACTTGCTGGACTTTCCATCAGGAATATCTGCCTGCAATCATCACAATTATTCAACATCTCAACAAAAACATCAATCTTCTTGATAGATAGGTTTAGAATAAATGCCTGATATTCACCATATTTCACCCGGCGACTTTCTTCTGAAAAGCTTCAAGTTAGGTCGCAAACTATATCAACAGGGGTTTCGTCCCAAGCACACAATTTCCGTCTGGCGGGGAGGAACCCCTGTTGGGTTGGGAGTAGATGCATATTACCGCTGCCACGGTTTTTTCATGAACCATACAACTATTGCCACCGAATCTTACAGCGGGATCAATCAAAGGGGAAGTGTCAATGTCAAAGGCCTTGAACATGTAATCAATGTTGTCTGTCGGGAAGATGATCTGCTGATTATTGACGATGTCTACGAATCGGGCAACACCATCAAAGCCATCGTCGAAACAATCCGCAAAAAGGCCAAAGCAAATGCACCCCGCAATATTGTGGTTGGAACTTTGCATTCCAAACCGGCAAAACATCAATACAAAGAACTGGAAATTATCAGTGTTGAACAAATTGCCGGAGATGTCTGGATCGATTATCCTCATGAACTGGCTGATTTGGCCAACCCGGAAGATCCGGAAGACTGCCTGATTAAAGAAAAAGATCAAAGTACCTGGGATTTATTGCACAATGATCTACCCACTCCTCCCAAACTATTGAACACAGGCAAATTCAACTACCTTAATCCAACCCAACTTCACTACGATTCCCTCAAACTGGGACTCAAGATTGCCAGGGAGAATAAATACGTACCTGATTTTTTGATTGCCCTGTGGCCGGGAGGAATCAGCGCAGGCCTTCCCATCCATGAAGTATACAAATACCTCCACAAAAAGGGAGAAGTAGATTCTGTTCCTGATCACATCAGTCTCAACACCACAAAAACTCATCTAACTTACCGCTCCAACATTATTGGAATGGAATACCTGGTTAATTCCATCGAAAAACAAAATACTATCCTCATTGTAGAAGTGGCCTTCAAATCCGGGCGTTTAATCAGTGATGTAATTACCAAATTGAAAGAAAAATTACGCCGAAATCTGACCTTGGACAACATAAAGATCGCTACCGTTTATTACAATCCCTCAGATGATTCCACCTGGACAGTGAAGCCATTTAAAAAAGCTCCTGATTTTTTCTGGTCCAAAGTGGACCATACTATGGTGTATCCCAACAATCTGTATAGACTGAAAAATATTCTGCAAATGTTGCCTGAAATTTCTCCGGAACTTTATGAAATACTTTATAAATAAGTTTGCAGCAGTTTTATTTGCTTTTCTGGCTACCTGCCCAGCTTGTAAAAACGATCCCGAGGTCCAGGCTCGGAAGATGAAAAATTGTCCTGCCCTCGGTTGTACCAACCCGAATATCTGCCTGACACCCCTTAATATTTGTGTCAAACCCTGTCTTAATAATAATGATTGTGCTGAGGGTTTTAAATGTAGCGGATATTTTAAAAGTGTTTTCAATTTCACCGGAAAGGGAGAAAAATTCTGCAAGCAAATCAATGCTTCCCTGGGAGATGACTGCTCCGATTTCAATACAGCCTGCCCCATAGATATGAGTTGTGTTGATGGAATCTGCAAAAAAATCTGTACTTCCGACGATGACTGTATCAGAAATAATTACCGCTGTGTAATGCAGGTGCTACCTGCAAAAAGTTTCAATGCTGATGAAACCTATAGAGTTTGTGCCAGGGCTGATGCACCTTTTCATGATAAATGCGAGGCGGGCTCTGAACCATTTTGTAAAAAAGGATTAATTTGCGTCAATCAAAAATGCCAGAAAAAATGCGAAACCAAAAAGGATTGCCCTCCTGGCTATAAATGCCAAGGCAGAGGCTTCATCGGCTGGAAAGGCAAAATCAAATACACCACCGGAGCCCCCGCCGATTTCTACTACTGCGAAAAATAACCCGACCAGGTCAAGTGCCCCTCTTCCTCCCAACCCGATATTCCTAATTTTCCCACCCAAACATTTTAGTAGTATTCCCAACTTGACCAGGTCAAGTTTTCTTCTTTGCTCCCCTTTCCTCCCAAAAGTCCAAATTTGCCCTTCCCTTTTTCTATTTCCGGCAATTTTG
>JAWLEA010000181.1:0-5178 GCA_041686345.1 Polyangia bacterium
TTGAATTAATCTGCTTTGTCGTAACTGCTTGAAATAGTGGCAACTATGTCGGCGCAGTTACTCCGCGCATCTCAATCCAATTTCTTCCCCAGTCAAAAATACCACTTCTGGGATGGGAACTAGATACAGTTCTTCCATGAGGAGCATTGTTATCTCCCAATTGTCCGTAGGAATTATTGCCCCAACAGTAAAGGCTGTTACTTGATCCATTCCCAATGGCACAAGTATGATAGCCACCGGCACTTACTTTATTTACTGGAGTTGGGATATTGGTTATTTCAACTGGAGATGCATCATATGTATAGTCATTATCTGATTGACCATGCACTGTCTGACCATGTTTATTATTTCCCCAACAATATAACTTGTTTAATCCATTATAATCATTGATGGCACAAGTGTGTTCTCCCCCTGCACTTATACTGACAATATTGGAAATATTGACAATTTGAGTTGGGGTAGAGGCAGTTGTAGTGTTATTTATGCCCAGTTGCCCTGAATCATTTAAACCCCAGCAATAGGCCTTGTTGTCTTGGGTGACACAAGTATGGTATGAACCGGCAGAAACGCTGTCAACTTCGCCAACATTGTTAAAATAATCTACAAGCAGCGGTTCTGAAGAATATTCCACCCCTGAAATGCCTAATTGTCCATATTCATTGCTGCCCCAGCAAAATAATAGAGAAGCTCCCCACAAATCAGCCAGCATGCAAGTATGTTCTTTGCCTAGAGCAAGATCATGATAAGAAGAAAAATTCCAATAAGAAAAATAGGGTACCAGTGTCTGACTGGTTTGATGATTCGTATTTTCATTTCCCAGTTGTCCTTTGTGATTTTTGCCCCAGCAATATACATAATCATCTCCGCTGAGGGTTCTAATCATGCAGGTATGGCCTCCACCTGCAGAAATTTCCTTGACGTTTGAAGAATTTGAAACATATTCCGGAGAAAATTTGTATTTACGATCTCCCGTGCCCAATTGACCATAATCATTGTTTCCCCAACAATAAGCTGAAGTGGCATATCCGTAGGGATAAAGATAAAATTTAGATTTAACACAGGAATGGCCGCTCGAAGATGCATAATCAGGAACCGGTGAGTAATAACAAAAAGTTTTAACGTTTACTCCCTGATTTGTGATGTGTTTATCTTCAAATTCTATATAGAGACATTTGTCTTCAACATATTGTCCAGTAGAGCTTGATACGCTGACCATTTTTTTTGTATCGTAACTGTCATCTTTTTCAATGTAGTAATTTCCCGGTCTGGTTGAAGAACAATATTTGGTGCCGTATTGATTTGTATAGGGGTCAGCTAAAGAAAGCTTGAAATTGAGAGCGCTCACCATATCGGTACTGCTTTTGTTATCCATATCTTCGATTTGCAAGGCAACGCATTTTATAAAATGGGTATCTTCGGGAGTGGGGCCAGCAAACAACAAGCGTCTTCCTCCATCAGCAGGAAAATTACCCTGGGTAAAAGTAAAAGAATCGGCAGCATATCCTGAATTTGGAATTCCTTGAGAATGACCAAGCAATCTTAATTTTGCTCTGCCAAAGCCGTACATAATATCACCACCGGTGATATTGTAGTCGTGCTCATAAGATGATTCATTAAATACGCTGCGATCTCCCATGGCTAGCATTACAGTGTGCAGTACTCCGGGATTATTTATTACAGAAACCCCTTCAGACAACAGCCAATTTTTAACAAGTAAAGCTAAACCACTGACGTGAGGAGCTGCACCACTGGAACAACAAAAACGCTCGTTTGCAATCCCAATTGGTCCATTAGCACCGGTGCTCATCCAGCCACTTCCGGGTGCAAGGAGGTCAATTCCGGTTAAGGGTCTGGAATAAGTGGAGTTATCGATTACTAAAGTGGCGCCTCCTGTTTGAGAACCAAAAACATCAAGACGCATTCTGCCATAATCTTCAGAATTAATAGGATGATATGCTGAACGATTATTGTGGGTAATATTATAACCGGAATTTAAATTATCATCAAAAAAATCCCAATATTCCAAGGGGACTATACTACCGTCCGTTTTTTCTACATAAATTTCATGTCCAGTGTAATAAGGAATTTTATTATAAATTGCGCCAACAGAAAATACTTTGGGTACCAAAGAACGATCATTGATTAGGCAATGGTTTACTCCTCCTGTTCCACGATATTTTGGAATACTATAATCCTCATCACTATAATTACCAGATGAATTAACTGGAAAAACTCCATCGTCAAAAGCATCTTCCAATTCATCTATATAAGGAGTAGAATACATTGGATCACAATGGGGTGAACTTGTTCCATGACTCATGTTCAGAACGTCTACTTTATCAAGTCGTGCTCTTTTATAGGCTTCTGCCACACTTTCAGAATGATAATATATTCCTTTTGCCCCAATTGCTATACCATGGGTTTTTTCATAAAATTCATTGCAGTGGGAATAATCTGGAGTGTCTGAATAACACTGATCTCCAAGTTGATTATCTCCATCTTCTACAACCTCTTGACGATAGTTGCCTAAAATAATGGAAGCAACGGGAGTTTCATGGCAGCCGACTTCATGTCCATAACCTGGGTCCGAACAAGAATGGGTATCATCATCACCAATATCAGAAACTTCTATACAGCCAAACAAGAAGCAATAATATTTTTTGAATATCCGGCTTACTGAACCGTAAGGTGGGTTTTTATCAAATAAATTATCATCTTCATATTTTCCTAATCCGGAAATGCCTGCAACAACCGCACCATAATTATTCCAGGGATTATTCAAAGTGCCGTTGTAACCTGCATCTATAAAATGATTAGATCCTAACCTTGTTTGTCTGCCGGCATCTCCAAGATACCATTCTTCAAGAGGAGGTATGGTGATAAATGGATCTTGGTAAAAGTTTGCATAACAATCTTGGATACAAGAATTATTTATGGGAGGAGGTAAAGGAGTTCTGATGACTTTAAGTCTGGTATCATCAGCAACAAATTCCAAAGCGGTAAGAGGAAGTTGAGCAGAAAACCAGCCATTTGAATTTATGTCACTCAGGATGGTTCCGTCATAGGATTCAATATCAGAAAAAATTGGTTGGACCAGATTATTTACTGTTGTCAATCTGTCTTCTTCCCATTGCTCTCTCGCTTGCTGGACTTGTAATCGTTCGCTGCTTTGGGCTCCGATTCTTGGTTTTAAGGGTCGATTAAAGCGGGGGACATTGGATATTTTAATTAAAACTTCCACAGAAGTACTGTCTATAGTTGCCTGGTTATAGGAGGCATCGAGAATACTTTCTATTTCTGGATGAAGTTTTGGCAAAAGATTGGGTTGAGAATAATCAACGGGTGAGCTGTTGGGTTTTTTGTAAATGGTTTTCTTTTTTAGTTTATTTCCGTCGGAAAGAAGTTGAACCCGAGTAGCAACATCATAAATAAAAGGTTCCGAATCATCAAGCCTGGTGTATGAGCGAGCATAATGCTGATACAGGTTGTTGTTCATGGTTCCTTCTTTGCGTTCAGACAAAACAGTATCAGCTTCTTCCATGGAAACCTTGCTGAAGACAATGGTTTTTCCCGGCTTTTCGTTTTCAAAGGCTAAATCTACAATTTCCTGAGCTTTATTTTGAGAAGGATAACTGCTGTAAACTTTGACTTGATTTGCCTGGTCATTTTTGGACTGCTCTGAACAAGAGAAAAGAAGAGAAAGCAAAGCAAAATTAAAACAAAATAACCCAAACCAATTTCGGGAGATTATTTGGTTTATTTGGTTTAGTTGCCCTGGTTGGTTGGTTGGTTGGTTGGTTCATAAGCAGACTCCTTAAAATTATATGGATATAACTTTTTACCAGATATAATTTATTATTCAAATATTATTTTTCAAAATTTAATGAAATGTTTAAAAGAAACCTGCCATACCAAGGAGGGGTTTCGGATTTTTATCCCCCAGGCAGTTTTATCTTTTTTGTCAGTTAGGAAAACTAGTTAGTTAGTTTTTTGTGGAAGGCTGAACTGCCGATGAATTCACGTAGAATGGAATTGCTGGGGACAAATTGTTTGGAGATGGGCATGACCAGGCGTAAAAATCTGAGTAGCCGATAAGCTTCGGGAAAAGCTTCATCACTGGGTGAAACTTCCAACAGGGCTCTTTCACACACGGTTTTCAGAATACCAGGTTCATAGACCAGAGCTGAGTTGAACATTACATCGGCTCTTTCCTGGAAGGGAAAGATATGCTTTTTTTCACCCTTGCGTACAGAAGGCCATCTTTTAATGGTTTCAGCAGCATCATAATTGCGGAATCTGCGGTCTCTCACGATTCTTCTGATCAGTCTGGTGTCTGAAGTGAAAATCCTGTTGTGATCATCAATACAAAGTTGAGTCAAAGCACTGATATAAATTTTGAATTTGCGATGAGCCAGTACCGATTGGGTAAGTTTGTCGTTGAGTCCGTGAATACCTTCAACAATCAAAACCTGATCACGTGCTAATTTTTTTGGTATCCATTCGCTTTCCGGAATTTTGCCGCCTTTTTTGAAATCAAAAACAGGTATTTTTGCAGTTTCTCCGGCAAGGAGTTTGATAAGTACTCTGTTGAAAAGATCGATATCAATGGAATTAATACTTTCGAAATCATATTCCCCATTTTCATCAATCGGAGTTGCCGAACGTTCAACAAAAAAATTGTCCATTTCCAGGGTTACAGGTCTGATTCCATTGACCATAAGCTGCACGGCCAGTCTCTTTGAGAAAGTGGTTTTTCCTGAAGCTGAAGGTCCAGCTATTAAAATCAGCCTGATATCAGGTTGTTTTTCAGATATTTGATCAGCTATGGAAGCAATTTTCTTTTCGTGAAAACCTTCAGATACCTGGACTATGGGAAAGATATTTCGAGAAAGAACTCTGCCATTCAACTCACCGAGATTTACCACTCCGAGGCGGGAATTCCAATCTCTGGTTTCCATATAGGTTTTAAATAACTTGGGATATTGTTGTATTTCTCCTGAAATTTCAGTGTTAGTGCTGGTGGGGAAACGGAGAACCAAACCCGGCCAGTAGGGATCGAGCTTGAATTTTTTTATATAACCGGTTGAGGGTGCGAATGGATCATGAAAAAGGTCAAAAGAGGTGCCACAGCGGACGATTCTGACTCTTGGTTCCCAGTGGATTCTAAGGAGATTCACT
>JAWLEA010000043.1:0-22762 GCA_041686345.1 Polyangia bacterium
CGATAATAAAAGATCTTTTTCAGTTCCTTTCATAAATCTCTTTACTGACACTATTTCCACCTCTGTTTTTTGGTTCCTGTTTCAGATTTTTTATATCTGTCGCTTCCGAAACAAACTACTCCCCTGTTCAAATAGAATTCTGGGAATTCTGGGATGGGAACTATTTAGCTGTAAGATTTCTGACTAATTTTTGCAATTCCTCTTCGATTTGTGGTTCGATGGTTATTCCACTGGAGAAAAGTAAAAAATAGAGGATTTCATCGGAAGCTTTAATTAGAGAAGTAAATAGATTTGTTTTATCTGTCTGATGTTTGGTTATATTTTTAGCTATTTTTTCATGATCAAGTTGAAGTTGATCTTTAATTTTGACGCCTTTGAACAATAATGCAAGATCTCCTTCCATCTTTGAAATGAAAGTAGACAGATCAGATTTTAATTTATCCTGAATTTCGGGAGTTTTGGTCCAGATATATTTGAATACTTTGTTGTAGGCTTCCACCAGTTGCCTGATATTACCTTTGCCTGATGAAATATCACTGATAATGGAACTTCTAGATTTTATTTTAACATAACCGCCCTGAATCAGATTGAAAATTATCCTGGTAGTTTCAAAAAGTCCAAGATGATTGCGTCTGGACAATTCTCTAAGGGTAATTTTACCATCAATCAAATTAAAAGTTTCAATTTCAGATTTTTTCAGGGAAGTAACTGAAGCTTCAGGATTAATTTCCAGAATAACATCGGGAGAAGGCAACTTTTTCTTGAAGTGGCTCATTTCGTCTATTCGCCTTACTCCTTCCAGAATAACATTGCGTGTGGCCAGATGAATACTGGATGGAATCATGTTTTCATCTGTAAGTTCATAGAAATAAAAACTTCCATCAGTAAGTAAAAAAGAACTGTAGCAAATTTCCTCAACCTGGAGTTTAATTGCCTGATAGAGATCGGTAACATTGATCTTGCCCATGGCAACCAAACTCTCTCCAAGTTTTCTGGTTTTGTCGTTCAACGCAATTTTTAAAGATTCCTTGTCAACAATACCATACCTATATAAAATTTCGCCGAGGAGATCATCTTTGACATTAGAAGTGGAGAATCTGATTTGACCGTCTTTGAAAAAAATGGATTTTTTCATGGGACCACTGATAATAACCAGAGCACCAGTTTTGTTGTTCTCTCCGATAAAATTGAAGTATTCTATCAGGCTTCCCTCGTGAATACGACCTGAAAAAAGCACATGTTTGAATAATTGATTGCTGGAATTGTGTTCATCGGCTCTTCTTTCAAAAATAAGCAAATAGGGAGTTGAAGGTCCAAGGTGCCAGTAACCGGAAAATCTTTTAAAAAAATCCCAAGTATTTTCCTTGTTTTTCAAATTTCCATCTTCACTAATATGTACTTTAATTTCATCCATAAAATTAGTTATCTTTAAAATCCTTTACTGGTTTCTTTTCACTCAAAATATAATAAAAAACCTTAATTCACAAAATTTCAGTTATTATTTTAAAAATTAGTTCTCGAATAATATAAATCGGCACTTCACCGATAAATTTTAATTCTGCTATAAACATAATAATTGAAACCTGGATAAAAAACAAATTAAAGACAGTATTAGGCAAAAAAAGAATTATGACAATAATAACAGCATGTTGCAGCACTTTATTTTGTAAAAAAGTCTTTTACTTTCAAGATTTTTCTAATTTCAGGAAAAATTTTTATTTTTGATCTGTTTCCATTTCTTCTGTTTCAGCTTCAAGTGGCGGACCTTTTCTGGTCCAACCGAAGGGAAGCATCAAGGATATATCATCCGGATCAAGATCTGCATTGAGAGGTCTGCCTTCTACAGGCAAAAAATAACTTTTAATCTTTCCCGGTGCTGGAAGCTGGATAACTTTAAATACTTTATTTTTGGTTGATTTGTAAACAAGGGGTACGGCCCAGGAAAAATCTCCCTGGTTTTTGATTTTTATTTCAACTCCATCTTTCTTTTTGATCACAGAATGAACTTTCGCTTTAATAAATAAATTTCTCCTGAAAATATTTACAGGAAATTTTTTGTTCAAATTCAACAGCTCCAACAATTTAGAAGGATGGTTGAGGTAATTTGATTTAAATAATTTTTCCTGGATCCCGGGACAAAAATTCTTCTGACAATTCCATTGTAACAAACCGCTTACTGTTAAGGTTTTTTGGGCATCTTGAGCCTGGCGTGAAGAAGGTAATTTTTGGGAACCATAATTCAATTTCAAATATTGCTGCTTGAATTTATTCAAACACAACTTACCCTTTTCATAATCAATTTTGCCAAGATTGTGACAAAGCAATGCAGCCAGCAGATGCTGGAAACCAATCCCCTCTGTATTTAAAAAAACAGGAAGATTTTTAATTAAATTGGCTTTCAGAATATCAGCACAAGTTGGAGAAGGGGGAAGAATATACAGAGAAAAACCGGAATATTCAGTCTTTTTTGTTTTTCTGAATAGAATAAATTCATCTTTAAGGGGAAACTTGTTCAGAGATTGCCTGCATTTTTCCCGGATTTCCAGATAGTTTTTGATTTTTTTCAGTGCTGAATTTTGATTGTATCCATCAAGAGCCAGAATCTCAAATTTTTCAAGTTCCATTTTTGCCGGTTTACCCTTAAACAGGATTATTTCCAAGGAAGGACCAGAGCGATCCCATTTAATTTTTGATTTGGTTTTGACCTTTTCTGTCCCGGGGAAATATAGTCTCCATTTTTCCGAATCATAATTCAGTTTATACTTGTATTCTCCCTGTAATGACTCGGAATTTATGAATTCTGTTGTTGATGGCAGTGGTAGAAGTTTTGCAGTAACAAGAACATATCCATTTTTCTCAGATTGTATGTTTTTTCCGGCTCTTCCTTCTTTGTGAACTTTCAAACCAAATTCAATTTTTAATCTTTTTTTTCCACTTTTTACACCGGTAACTAAAGTCATTCCCGGCTTGCGTTCACTTATAACCCCTTGTTTTATTGAATGAATTCTGATTCCAGGATCATGTAAAAAATTGATCTTTTTCAGATTTTCTTCACTTTTAATTTGATAATCAGCCTTACCATTTAAAAATTTGCCATTCCATCTCAAAGAATACAAAACTTTTACCAATTTAATTTTGCTGGCTTTTTTGTTTTCCTCGTCCAATTCTTCAGAGATATTCTCCGTTTCATTAATTTTTACTTCTTCCAATTCCGGTTTTTCAGGTTGTTTGTTGTCAGCCTGTTTCTGACAACCAAAAAGAAAAAAGATACAAAGCAGATTTGGCAAAATAATAATTTGTAAAACCGAAATTTTGGGAAAAAAAGCGTTGAACCTTGAAACAACAAGATGGTTGATCATGAATTACCTCAGTTTCTACTTGTAAACAGAGATTTTACACAAAATTTTCTTGAATTATTTGTCACAAAATCTGATAAAATTTCTATTTTCAGAATGGGATTAAAAGAGAGGAATGTAAAAATAAACAGGAGGGAAAATTACTTTTCTTCAAGATCAAATTCTTTTAGAACTTTTTTCCGAGTTTGACTGTCTTTGGGAGTAATTGCCAAAACCCGCCTTGCCTTTTCCAGAGCAAGTTTTTTGTTGCCGTTTTGTTTGTAGGTAACAGCTTCATCATATAATTCCATGGCTTTTAATTCCAGACTCTTGAACCCTGCTCTCAACTCGGTGGTATCATCAGGATCAAGATCCATTCCCTTTTGGAAGAATTTAAAAGCATCTTCATAGCGCATTATGTCAAGTGCTTTTTTTCCTTCTTCATAATATTTTTGAGATAAGCGGTTGGCAATATTTCGATGATAACGGCTTTTATGTTTACCGGAGAAAATTTTCTTGTCCAACTTGAGAACTATATCCCAAGATTTTTTGGCACCTTTGATATCATTATTTCTTATTTTGGTTTCTCCGGATTCATAAGCTTGAATAATAGTCCGCAAATGACCAAGCAACTCTGTAATTTCACTTGTATGTTTGCGATAACGACGGCGGCCTCCATAGGTTTTTGTGAGGCCTTTAAGTTTATCAATTGCTTCTTTTGGATTGCCCACAAAATAGGCAACAACAGCATCTCCGATTCCTCGATAATATTTCTTTTTGATCTCTTTCACTGCATTTTTTGCCCACATTTCACTGATTGGAACACGTTCATTGTGGAATCGTTTTGCTTTGCATTTATATTTACCTTTGCGGTATCTCAATTTTCTCTGGACCTTTTTCAACTTGTCCCTTATTTCATCTTCAGCTTCGACATTGTCCAGTTTGGAGTCAAGTTCAAAATAAGCACAGAGATTTTTAAAAGCTTTTTTGTAGTTTCTCTGCTTATATTCGGTAAGTCCGTTGGTTCTGTAAAAACGAGCCATACTCTTTTTAAGTTCTATAATTACAGGTGATAGATCAGAACGGTAATACCTGCTGTTTTTATTGATTTGTCTGAATTTTTTGAGAGCTTCTTTTCGGCTTTCCTGGGTCATCTGATTTTTAAGAGAAAGAGCCTTTTTGAATATTCTGTAGTTGTCTCTCTCAAATTCAGCCTGACTGATTAATTCTTTAAGTTGTTCATCTTCAGGAACAATAGCCAAGGCACTTTTATACTTGGAAAGAGCCGCATCCCACTGATCGAGTTTGGCAAGTTCTTTGGCTTCGTTTTTAAGCTTGGCAACTCTGGCTTTGAGATTTTTTTCATACTGGTTTTTTTTACCCATTGTTTTTTTGGGTATTTCTTTTTTGTTTTGACGAGCCATTTTGACTACAACAGCACCAGTAATGATAAAAAATATGCCAAGAACTAAAAAGATTATCTTGCGACTTTTGAGGATGTCTGAAATTTGAAAACAATTATCACTACCGAGATAATTGTCTGTAGCAAGCAGGAAGGGAATTTCTCCAACCCTGATCCTGTCGCCTACTGATGCGATCTCTCTTTTTACCTCTTTGCCATTAATAAAAGTTCCATTGGTGGAACGCAAATCCTGAACTACGAGAGTTCCTCCCTGATCAAGTTTTAATCTGGCATGAACCCTTGATATAGAAGGATCATCAACTACAATTTCTACATCGGGGGAACGTCCAAGATCGAAAAAATCATCATAGGCTAGAACAAATTGCCGGTTATCAAGATAACCTTCCCGGGCCACCAGTTTGAGTTGTCGATTTTCGACATAAGGTACTGCATCACTGCCTAAAATGATATCGTCCGGTTTTTGACCGGGGATGCTATCCTGGGGTTGCGGCACCGGGGAATACTGACCTCCAGCCATATTTCCCCCTCCGGGAACAATTGCCTGTTGTTCTGCTGAATGCTGGAATTCTTCATCCGGTGGGGGTGGGGGTGGGGGTGGGGGTGGATCTTCTGTATAACCGCCTGTGACCGGGGCTGCCTGATAGTTGTCTGCAACTCCTGCGCCGGAAACCGCCTGATCACTATCTTCAAAAATAAAATAACAGTTGTAACCACCGAAAGAAACAACACTGCTTTCGGTAACATAAGAAGGTTGTTCTACAGCATATCCATCCAGCAGGGTATCGGTTTCAAAATTTTCAATCACCGGATATCCCTCAGCCAGATAAACCATAAATTGTTGAAGAGGTATGGTGGGATCTTCTATATAAATCTGATTATCCGGAGAACCTCCTACATAGGCGGACTGATCCGGGTAAATAGGTTTTCTGAGTATTTCCTGCTGATTTTGATCATAAATAATTATTGACCACAAAAGTAGTACCCGCCTTGGTGAAGATATCTGCCAAATTCCTGTTTGCTAACTCTCTGGTAAAATAACCGACGAGATCTCTAAAAAAATTTGGCGACAAATATTTCAAGGAAAACATATTAATAATTTTGAATTCCAGAATAATATTTTATTTTTTGCATACCCGAAAGTATGCAGAATGTTTGACTTTGACCATCAGATAACAGATGTTTAAATCCTCTGAAAATATCTGTTTTAGCAGTTCCCTGCAAAAAATGCAAGATGCCGTCACCTGGTGTTTTTAATGGTAATGCAACAACTGCAGATACTTGAACACACAAGAGGACAAAAACTGCAGCCGGAAAGGCTGTTGGATGAGCTGGAACAATAATATTAGTTGTCCTGGAAAATAGACATATCCACAGGAATACCTTTTCGTCGGAGATCGTCGTAGAATTTGGGCATAAAACCTGTAGCCGCAAATTTGCCGAGAACCTTATTATCTTTATCGTATCCTTGCTGTTCAAACTTGAAGATGTCCTGCATTGTAATGATTTCACCTTCCATTCCGGTAACTTCACTTATGTAGGTAATCTTCCTGCTTCCGTCACTGAAGCGGGTCTGTTGCACTATAATATCAACAGCACTTGCTATCTGCTCCCTGATTGCCTTGGAAGGCAACTCCATCCCGCTCATCATCACCATTGTTTCAAGCCGAGAAAGAACATCTCGGGGATTGTTGGCATGAACGGTGGTAAGGGAACCGTCATGACCTGTATTCATTGCCTGAAGCATATCAAGAGCTTCTCCTCCGCGACACTCACCTACGATAATTCTGTCAGGTCTCATACGCAGAGTATTTTTCATGAGATCACGAATTTCAATAGCACCTGTTCCCTCAATATTTGGAGGCCTGCTTTCCAGTTGTATCCAATGAATTCCCTGTATTTGAAGTTCAGCGGCATCTTCAATTGTAATGATTCGCTCTCCCTGGGGAATAAAGTTGGAAATAATATTGAGGGTAGTGGTTTTACCCGAGCCGGTACCCCCTGAAATCAGAATATTCTTACGAGCAAGAACGCACATTTTGAGGAAATCAGCCATACCTTTTGTCATGGTACCGAATTTAATGAGCTCTTTGGTGCCAAGGACATCCTTCTTGAACTTCCTGATTGTGATGGATGGACCTTTTAAAGCAAGAGGTGGAATGATGGCATTGACCCTGGAACCGTCTTTCAGACGGGCATCAACCAGAGGTGAGGATTCGTCGATCCTTCTGCCCAAGGGAGCTACAATTCTCTCAATTACTCCGAGGACAGCCTTGTCAGAAGAAAACATTTTTTCACTTAACACCAGTTTTCCATCCCGCTCAAGATAAATCTGAGTAGCATGATTGACCATGATTTCAGAGATTGTATCATCTTCGAGAAAATCCTGAAGAGGACCAAGCCCAAGAGCTTCATTTAATACATCTTTGATCAGTTCATCCTGATCTATGAAGGATGGTATTTTGTTATTTGCCGCCATTTTATCGACAATTTCGCAAATAATGCTGTCTGTTTTATCCCACAACTCTTCTTCGGGAATTTCGTCAAGATTTAACCGACGCAAATCCATTTTTTCGATGAGCCTGTCATGAATTACTTTCTGAATTGCAACAACCTTTTCTCGCTTGGGATCAAGCCTTGGTTTGGCAGCTTTTTTGGGGCGACTGTGTTTTTTATGCTGCCTGGGAGTTGCTTGAGGCTCAGGCTTGGACTCGGGCTCCTTTTGCCGAGGGGGCGCTGATCTGGATGGGGATTGCTGTGCCCCAGGTTTTTTCCTGCTGGGTGCACGCCGCTGAGGCGGAGCCTGTCTTCCTGGTCCTGAAGCACTGCTGCGATGACGCGGTGGTTTCTGTTGTTGTGGTTTCTCCTGGTGAGAATCAGGTGAACCACCGGGTGCTTCTAATCCAAGTTCATCTTCCAAAGAAAGGGGCTCCGATTTATTTTTGGGTTTTGATCTGGAAGCACGAGGAGGAGGTCCTTTTCTTTGGGGAGCTCTCTTCGGAGGCGATTCCAGGCCGAGACCAAGATCGTCTTCGAGATCGTCGGCCGGAGAAGATGATTTTGGGGAAGACTTCTCAGCCGGTGAATCAAGACCCAGATCATCTCCAAAAAGATCATCATCAAAGGGATCATTTGCAGGAGGTCTTTTTCTTGGTGGTTTTTTACGTGGTGGAGACGAAGGCTTATTTTCGGCTGCAGGAAACAGATCGTCATCCAAAGGAGATGGTGCCGGCTTATTTCTTCTGTGAGGTGGCGGGGGTGGTCCACCTGCTCCTCTGCGACCTCTGGGAGATCCTCCCGGAGGTGGTGGGGGTGCTGCACGTTTTTGACCACCTTCTCCGTCATCAATAAACATCGTAAAATCACCGATGAAAATTTTGTCGGAACTTGTAATAGCTTTGGGAGCCTGAATTTTTGCCCCATTTACATAAGTGCCATTGGTGGAGTTGTCATCCTGAATGATAAACTCACCATTTTTGATGATAAATCTAGCATGATGTTTGGAAACATTGCCTTTGTGCAGAACGATATCGTTATTCTTGCCTCGGCCTATGCTGATGCTGCCCATGGATTCATCAAATTCCAGTGTTTTCGGTTTGCCACCTTTTTCAATAATTACGACTTTAAACATGGAAGGGTCAACCTCCTATTATAAATATTAATAAATTCTTACTGAGGTAAAGTTGAAATTGTGAACCTTGCACAATTACTTACAAAACCTGAGCTTCTATTACTTATTCAAGAAAAAGATCCCAGTACAGATTTTTATTGAATTCAAGGAATCTGCTTTCGATCAATTGGATGGATTCTTTCATTTCCAAAGTATCTGAATTGATGATTTTTGGGGTCATCATAATTGCCAAACTTGATTTCTCCTCTTTATATTCCCTTGATTTGAATAACTCGCCAAGTATTGGAATATGACCGAGAAGAGGGAATTTGTTGATATTTTTGCTGCGGTTGTTCTTGTAAAGACCACTGATAACCAAAGTTGAACCATCTTGAAGAGTAACAGTGGTATCGGCTTTTCTGGTTCGGAATCCGGGAACACCATTAACTGCCAACCCCCAATCAACATCACTGACTTCAGTCTTGATTGTAATAGTGATATTGCCACGACTGTTGGCAATGGGTTTGAGTTCTAATTTTATCCCGAATTCTTTCCATTCGACGGTACTGCTGTTTGCGGTAATCATGGGAATGGGAATCTCTCCTCCCACGGTCAGTTTAGCTTGAGATCCGGAAGAACACACCAGTTTTGGTTCAGCCAATACCCTGGCATTACCGTTTTTAAACAAGGTATTTAATTTAAAACTTAAATGTTGTTCTGGGGACTTGACTCTGAAATTGATTTCACCATCAGCAGGAACTCCTGGATAAACTGGCAAAGTACCATTGAGGCCTCCTGAAAGAACAAGAGCGTCTGGTAATTGCAGACCAAAATTAACCATTTCATTATTGCTGATCTCAAGGAATCTGACCTTTACCTGCACTTGGGAACCTTCACCCATGGTAACCAGATTGTTGACTTTAATATTGAGGGTGTCGATAATTGCCTGGAGCTTTTTCATTTCGTTTTTGGAACCCACAGCTCCTTCCAAAAATACCATGTCGGCAATAAGATTGGCTTTGACTGTAGTCATCCCGGCGGCCTGCAGAGTTTTATTAATCTGCATAACTGCACTGGGGCGATATTTTGTATAATTTTTGACTTTTTTCTTGCCGAAAAGCTCTACTGCACGCATTACCCGACCGTAATCATTGGCGGTGTACGCATAGCCTCCAATAACAATCTTGCCACCAACAGCCTTGGTGAAAATACCTTCTGCAGAACCCAGATATTTGTTAATTGCATGTACCCTTTTACCAACCTTTACATCAGAAACATCGATCCTGACTCTGACTTTTTTGGCCCCGACGGGAATATAGAGATCTGTAACTCCTTTGGATATCCCCACAACTGTAACTGATTTTTTGGTATAAGATACAACATCGGCTATCCGTGGATCAAGGATACGAATAGAACCGGATACTTTTTGATCGAATCTGATGGTTTCAGATTGACCGGCACTGATATTGATAGTTTTAGTGATAGATTGACTTTGGGCAATACTGGAAAAAACCATTACTGCCAAAAATATTGAGAAACTGGAAATGAATCTTTTTAGTTTCACTTTAAATCTCCTGAAGGAATCGAATAACCACAATCTTGAAATGAATAATAAATATTAACAATTTCGAGCACTTCCACCTAAACTGGAATTTGAATCAGACAGGCTTCCAATAGGGCAATGCTTAAAATATTTGTTACAGCATAAGAAAAATAACTGTGAACATCAATAATAAACAGCAAGTCAATATTAATTTAAAAAACAATATAACACAAGAAAGATCTACAATACACTCAAATCAACTCAAAGAACTATTTTTTAACTATTATTGATGTCATCCCAATCTCATCCCTGAAAAAGATCCCTAGCCAAATGCATTCAACAAACTCGTCGCACCATCTCATCGAATTCAATTTCTGCTAATTAAAAAAATCCAACTTTATGCCGATATGTATTATTGTAATTAAAACCTAATGAGGAAAATCCAACAAACGCCATGTTAAATTCAAAAACAAGAAATCCAGTTAACAAATTTGAAATAATCCCGGATCACTTCACCTCTTCTGACAAATACCAGCATAAAATGAGAACTCATGACCTGTTGTCACAAAAATTAATATCAATCGAAAAGAAATTTTTCAAAAAAACATATCAAGTCAAATCCAAACCCACATATCTTTTGTCCCGTCTGAAATTCTTATTTGCCTCCGTATTCCTGTTGCTGCCTCTCTTTTTTTCATGCGGTCGCAGTGACTATGGGCAACAAATACAATTCTGTGGCGACGGAATCTGCGAAAGTGATAATGAAGATTGCCAAAACTGTCCTCAGGATTGTGGAAATTGCAGTGACTTTTGCGGAGACAATATTTGTTCTGAAGATGAAAATTGCTTCAATTGTCAACGAGACTGCGGCCTTTGCTTTTGTGGCAACGACAGTTGCGATCCTTCCGAAAGCTGTCGCAGTTGTCCAGAGGATTGCGATAGTTGTCCACCTGAATGTGGAGATGAACTATGCAATGGAGAAGAAAATTGCGAAAATTGCCCGGTGGATTGCGGAGTTTGTTCCTTTTGCGGAGATCTTGTCTGTGACAATGATGAATCCTGCCAAACCTGCCCGGTGGATTGTGGAAACTGCAACAACATCTGTGGTGATCAAATCTGTTCATCTTATGAATCATGTTACAGTTGTGAGGAAGACTGCGGGGTATGTCCCGATATCTGTGGTGACGGAGTTTGTACCCAGGGAGAAAGCTGTTCATCATGTTCCCGTGATTGTGGCTCCTGCCCGGGATGCGGTGACGGCAATTGTTCTGAAGATGAAAATTGCAACAACTGCCCCGAGGATTGCGGTGATTGTATTTCCAATTGTGGAGATGAAATTTGCTCGGAAAGTGAAACCTGTCAAACCTGCCCCGAGGATTGCGGAACCTGTCCGGATATTTGCGGTGACAACATCTGTGGGCCGACTGAAAGCTGTATTTCCTGTCCGGCGGATTGTGGCAGTTGCCCGGGATGTGGTGACGGCAATTGTTCTGAAGATGAAAATTGCAACAACTGCTCCGAGGATTGCGGAACCTGTCCGGATATTTGCGGTGACAACATCTGCGGCTATACAGAATCATGCACATCCTGTCCTCAAGATTGTGGCAATTGCCAGACAATCTGTGGCGATGGAATCTGTAATCCCGATGAATCATGTTACACCTGTCCCGAGGATTGCGGCAATTGTTCAAGTTGTGGAGATGGAATTTGTAATGAACCTGAAAATTGCAGTAATTGCCAGGTAGATTGCGGTAATTGCAGCGGCATCTGTGGAGACGGAGTTTGTGAACCATCAGAAAGTTGCAGTTCATGCCCCAATGATTGCGGCAATTGTTCACTCAGCTGCGGTGACGGAATCTGTTCCCCGGAAGAAAGTTGTAATTCATGTCCGATGGATTGTGGAAACTGCCCTGATCGTTGTCGGGATGGAATCTGCGGTCCCACTGAAACTTGTGCCAGTTGTCCTGACGATTGCGGCATCTGTGACAACTGCGGCAACAATAATTGTGAAACCTGGGAGAATTGCACCAGTTGTCCCGAAGATTGCGGCCAATGTTCTCCATCCTGTGGTGACGGGGTTTGCTCTCCGGAAGAAAGTTGTAATTCCTGTTCCCAGGATTGCGGCCAATGCGAATCCACTTGTGGTGACGGCATCTGCACCAATCAGGAAAGCTGCAATTCCTGTCCGACGGATTGTGGTCAATGCCCTGGAATCTGCAACGACGGAATCTGTTCTTCAACTGAAACCTGCAGCAACTGCCCTCAGGATTGTGGAAGTTGTGGCGACATCTGTGGAGATAATGTTTGTGGTGTAAATGAAAATTGCAACAATTGTTCCGCAGATTGTGGAATTTGCAGTCCCTATTGTGGAGATGGAATCTGCACCAATAATTCATCCTACTATGAATCATGTAATACCTGTCCGGCTGATTGTGGAAATTGTCCTGCCTGCGGGGATGGAGAATGTTCAAGTACGGAAAATTGTCATAATTGCGAGATTGACTGCGGTCAATGTGATGCAGTTTGTGGCAACGATATCTGTGAAAATAATGAATCATGTGCCTCCTGCCCGCTAGACTGTGGAAATTGTCCTCCGGTCTGTGGAGACAATATCTGCCAAGCCAATTGGGAAACCTGTACCAGTTGCCCTGATGACTGTGGCAACTGCCCTCCAAGGTGCGGAGATAACATCTGTCAGGCAGGTGAAAACTGCGAAACCTGTTCCCCGGATTGTGGCAATTGCATTCCGGTGTGCGGAGATCAAGTCTGCTCTCCCACTGAAACTTGCAATTCCTGTACATATGATTGTGGTATATGTCCTGCTGTCTGCGGCAACAATATCTGTGAACAGGGAGAAACCTGTCTCAATTGCTCTCAAGATTGTGGTATATGTCCCGGTTGCGGTGATGGCAACTGCCTGGAACCTGAAAATTGCCTCAGTTGTCCCGAAGATTGTCATGACCCTCAATGTTCTAACAGTTGCGGAGATAAAATCTGTTCCGGTGATGAATCCTGTGCTTCCTGCCCAAAAGATTGCGGAAATTGTATTGAATGCGGAGATGGAATCTGTGCTTTCGGAGAATCCTGCCTTGATTGCAGTGAAGACTGTGGAAGCTGTCCCCCGATCTGCGGAGACAACACCTGCTCTTCAACTGAAAATTGTCTCAACTGTCCCCTCGATTGTGGAAACTGTCCCCCAATCTGCGGTAATGGTATCTGCGAAAACACAGAAGACTGCCTTAATTGCATGGCTGACTGCGGTTTCTGCCAGGATTGCGGCGACAATACTTGTTCCGGTGACGAATCATGCGTAAATTGTCCTTGGGATTGTGGCTTCTGTTTGGATACCTGCGGAGATCAGATCTGCGGCATTACTGAAGATTGTGATTCCTGCCCTTCAGATTGTGGACAATGCTCGGACATTTGCGGGGACACAATCTGCGGACCAAGAGAAACCTGTGCTTCCTGTGAAGATGATTGCGGAAAATGCAGTGATCTATGCAATGACGGCATTTGTGGTCCCTCAGAAGACTGCCATTCATGTCCCTTCGACTGTGGAGATTGTCCCCCTGTCTGTGGTGACGAAGTGTGTGACAACAATGAAACATGCACTTCCTGCCCTGCTGATTGTGGACAATGTCCTTCCTGTGGAAACCTGGTATGCGATGATCTGGAAAATTGCGTTCTCTGCCCTGCTGATTGCGGTTCTTGTGAAGACAATTGCGGTAACGGTATATGTGGACCTTCTGAGAATTGCCAGATCTGCCCGATTGACTGTGGAGATTGTGGAGATATCTGCGGAGACACAATCTGTGGCCCCGAAGAATCCTGTCTCAACTGCGTGGCTGATTGTGATGAATGTTCCCATGTCTGTGGTGATGGAATCTGCAGTGATGATGAAAACGAAAACAACTGCCAGATAGACTGTTCTCTATGATTTTGTCAACTCAATCAGCATCCACTATTATGCCCAGAATTTTTATGGAATAACTGAAAAATTTTCATAAAATTGAAAACACAACCCCTTTCTTTTGCCTCTTCTTTGTGGGCAACCACTTCACCCATCAACCAAAACACACTGATATTTTAAACTTTTTCCCCCCAGTCTTCATCACACTTTTATAAAATTGAAAGTTATGGTAATTAATCACTCATGCTTAATTCTTTACTATTTTCTTTTATGCCAGCCCTTGCTCTTCCAGGTGCAATTACTGCCCAGGATGATCTCCCCCGGCTATCCCTGAACAGAAAACAGGAAAACACAATTATCAGCGCACTTAATTCCAACAACGAGATCAGCAGGATCAGCGCTGCCGAAAAAATTGAAAAGTATAATATTCGCAAAGCTGCAGCCCACCTTATAGAAAAGCTAAAAGATGAAAGTCCCAAGGTCAGAGCTGAAATCATTCAGGCTCTTGGCAAGTTCAAATTAAAGGGAGTTGCTCCCAGAATTTATAAAATTCTTCTCCACGATCCCAGCCCTTTGGTTCGAGCCAAAGCCGCAGTAGCTTTGGGGAAACTCAATTACGAACCTGCAAAAGCTTCTATTTTCAGTCTTATTGATCGACCTGACATCAGAGAAAGAATAGCAGCTGTCAGAGCTTTGGGGATGATGGGCGGGAAAAAAGTATTCCGAATTTTAGTAAAAATGCTCAGAAAACCAAACACCGAAATCAGAGAAACTGCTATCCACGCCCTTGGTTTGAGTGGAAACAATAAAGCAGTTTACTACTTGAAAAAATATTTGAATCATAAAAATCCACAGATAAAGGGAGCAGTGATCACTGCTCTTTCCAAATTAAAACCCGCTCATATCAAACCTCATCTTTGCAATTATCTTCTTCAGAACAATCTTGCTGTTCAAAAAGCTGCCCTGAAAGCAATCACCCTTACCCAAAACAAAAATTGCAATGAAAATCTGCTCTTTTTATTACAAAAAGGAAGAGATAATATATCAGCCAACACAGCTTCTGTTTTTGCCTTTCTGGGTATCAAGCATAACAACGATTCAATCCTGAGACGTCTGAACTCCAATCCTAATCTTTCTGCCAAAATCAAATACTATTGGGCTTTGGCTCGACTGGGAGATATCAGAATTCTGCCTAAACTTTATCAGCATTTGGGTTCCAACGTCCCGGAACTTAGGCTTATTTCCCTGAAATCCATCAGATTGCTTCGACCTCAGAATGACGAAATAGCGAAAATGGTTTATCCCCTGATCAATGACAAAGAAATCTCTGTAGTGGCAGAAGCTGTAAAACTTCTGGCAGAGTATGGGGAAAAGAAAGTTCTCCAAAATTTAAACAAAAATTTATCTAAAAACAAACATCTCATCAAAGCTTATGCTTATGCTATTGCAAAATTTGGTCAAAAAGACAAAAAAACTTTAAACCTACTCAAAAGCTGGCTCAAGATGAACTCTGTTGAGGTAAAAACAGCTGCAGTCAAAACCTTGGGAAGATTACATGACTCAAATTTTGTGGCTAAACTGCTTTCATTTCTCTACCATCAAAATTCCAGACTTAAACAAGCTTCCATCTTGGCGCTGGCTCAAATCAAAGCCAACTATGTAGTACCTACCCTGAAATTTCTGCTCAAGCGCAAACATTCACCTCTTACTACTGCTTATATTTATCTTGCTTATTCTATTTACGGCATCTCCAACAACCTGATCTACAAACTTATTTCCAACTACAACAAGGCCTCGTCCCAAGATAAAACCATCCTTGAATTCATCTATGCCCTTGCTCTTTTAAACACCAAATATAAAAAACGCAATAAAGTATTCAAGAGCAGTTTTAAAAAACTCTTTTTTCAAGGATACAACCACAGTGTCAAAGAAAAATATTTGGAACTGCTATTGCTCAAAGATTACAAATGGAGCAAAAAGTGGCTGGAAAAAGCTGTTTCTTCTCCACTATACCGTGTTCAATCAAGCGCCATGGTTCTTCTCTCCCGGTTCAGTGAACAAAAGATTACCAAAAAAATTGAAAACAAAAAAAAGATTAAGACAACTCAAAAAAAAATAAAAAAAGAGGAAAAGCTAAACTTGCCTTTTTCTCAATCCAGCAATAAACCAGACAGTGGTTGCAATTGCAACCACACCAACAAAAAAACAAATTCCCACTTTATCATGATTTTTATTCTTTTTGCCGGATATTACAGATTTAAAATGAGCCAGCTCCATGTCAGACAATATAATTCATAAACGCAAAAACAGACATCTTGAATATTTCAAAAAACATCCTGAGCTTTCTGCAAAAAATACCACCCTTTTTGAAGAAGTATATCCAGAGCCAAATCCGTTTGGCCAGATTGAATGGGAAAATCTTGATACCTGCTTTAGTTTCCTCAACCACACTTTCAACCTTCCCGTCCAGATTTCTTCCATCACAGGAGGAACAAAAACTGCGGAAAAGTTCAACAAAGACCTGTATAAACTTGCCTTTAACCATAATATACCTTTCATCCTGGGAAGCCTTCGTCCCCTTTTCAACGATCCAGACTGTGTCTGGGGTTATAAATTTAATGAAAAACCCAATGTTTTCCTGGGCGCTAATCTTGGGCTTTTTCAAGCTCTCGAATACGGTTCCGACAAAATTAATTACATTATCAGGCAATACAATTTCAAGGCTCTTTATCTCCATCTCAATATCATTCAAGAAATGGTTCAACCCAAGGGTGATCGCAATTTCACATTTAATATCAGCAACCTTCAAAAACTTTTGGATTCAATAGCAGTTCCTGTCATTATCAAAGAAACGGGATGTGGTTTTTCCTGGAGTGCTAAATCACTACTGAAAAAAATCAAACCTGCAGGTATTGAAATCTCTGGAGCGGGAGGAACATCTTTTCTGGCTGTAGAACTTGACAATCTATCCCGGAAGGAACAGGAACTCCATGTTCCTTTTAAAAATTGGGGGATTCCCACAGCTGCTTCCCTGCTGAATTTATCTGATCTGAAATCCTTTAAAATAGCTTCCGGCGGCATCAGAACAGGTTTGGATGTTGCCAAAGCTATTATTCTGGGAGTTGATTGCGCGGGATTAGCCGCTCCATTTTATATTGCGTGGCACAGGCATGGATATAAAGGCTTGAATAACCTTATCAAAACAATTTCCTATCAACTTAAATTAAGTATGGTTCTTTGTGGAGCGGCTAATCTGGATCAACTCTCCCACACTCCGTATCGGCTTGGACCATCACTTCAAAACTATCTCCAACCTCCTCTTTATAATGCATAATTATCATTCTCAATCTATAGATTCAGCAGGAAAAATAATTATTCTGGGTGAACATTCCGTTGTCTATGGAGCACCCGCTCTGGCTTTTCCACTCAACAAAGCTGTGAAGGCTGATTATCTGGAAAGAAATGATAACCAGTTTAAACTTTTTTCAGCGGAAGGCGAAATTTTGGATCCTCTGGTCGGAAAAGCTCTCTCCAAATTGCGCACTTTGTCAGATGCTGCAGGTTTTGATCTCACAATCACCAGGAACCAGCTTCCTCCTGGTTCAGGACTGGGTAGCAGTGCAGCATTATCTTTTTTGCTGGCCAAAACAGTGTTGCTGTTGGAGCGGAATTCACCACCGAAACTGCATCAACTCCATGAACTTACCCATGAATTGGAAAAAATATTTCATAAATATCCTTCCGGCATTGACGATACTGTGGTCTGCCATCGCAAACCGGTTATTTTTCAAAAGAAGGGTTACCCCAATTCTTCTCAACTTAAAGGTAATATTTTCACAAAGGAAATATTTTTCCCAAATCTCTCTTTACCTGATTATCTGCAATTTTCCATATGTTATTCAAAAACAGGAACCAGTACCCGCAAAATGGTGAAAATGTTGAAAGAGCGGCTGGATTCCAAAAAATCACTTACAAATTTTAAAAAGAAAATGGAAGATATTTTCACCCAAGCCATGCTCAACTGGAAATCGAATAAATTTATTTCCTTGGGCAAAAAACTCACTTTAGCCCATTCCATTTACAGGCAACTTGGTATATCAACTCCTCAATTGGATGATATTGTAGAAACTGCATTGAACAAGGGAGCTTCAGGAGCAAAACTAAGCGGTTCCGGAGGAGGGGGTTGTGTGATAATACTGCACCAAAAAAAACATCTTCTGCCAATTAAAAACGAACTTCAAAACAAGGGCTATCCGGTCTTGAGAATTAGTCCTTCATTAACCCAATTATAACATTGTGTTACAGCATTACCTTCCTGGAAATAATCCGGCTGTTTTCCATGGATTTTAAGTCCTGTTTATGTTATAAGAAATTGAAATTTGAGGCAACACATTAACTGTCTTATTTATTCCATGAACCAAATACTACATTGTAAAATGGGTTAATGTTGTTTATTTCCTGAAATTAATCTTTTTTACACTTATTCAAAAATACTCATCTTTCCCGTTTCTGGTATTCCCTGAAACGGCAGATTTTATCACAATGGACTATTATGGACGAAATTATCAAAAACAATGAAAATATTTATGATGCAAATTCGGTAAAAATTCTTGAAGGACTCAGTGCTGTCAGAAAAAGACCGGGAATGTACATAGGAGATACAGACGACGGAACTGGACTTCACCACATGATCTTCGAAGTAGTCGACAACAGTGTTGATGAATATCTGGCCGATGTTTGTGATCGAATAACCGTTATTATCCATGGAGACAACAGTGTCACAGTCGAAGATAATGGACGCGGCATCCCTGTAGGTATGCATGAAACTGGCAAATCGGCTCTTGAAGTTATTCTTACCGAGCTTCATGCCGGAGGCAAATTCGACAACTCCAGCTACAAAGTTTCAGGAGGACTCCACGGAGTAGGTCTCAGCGCTGTAAATGCCTTATCGAAAAGACTTATCTGTGAGGTAAAAAAAGAAGGCCTGATTCATCGAATCGAATGTTCCAGAGGATTAGTCAAAAAAGAACTCGAAGTTATTGGTAAATTTGATGATCCCGGTAAAATGGGAACAAAAGTCACTTTCTGGCCTGACAAAGAAATTTTTTCAAAAGTCGATTTTTCCTACGATATTCTATTGCACAGACTCCGTCAGATATCTTTTCTCAATCCGGGTCTTAAAATAGTTTTCAAAGATGAAAGTAACGATAAAGTTGCTGTTTTTGATTCCCAAAGGGGGCTCCCTGCTTATGTAGAATACATGTCCAAAAACAAAACCTATCTTCACAATAAACCTCTTTATTTTGAAGGAGAAAGAGAAGGCATTATTATTATGATTGCCTTATTGTGGACTGATTCTCTGCAAGAAAAAGTTATCTGCTTTACCAACAATATTCCCAATAAAGACGGTGGAAGCCATTTAACTGGTCTGCGCCGTTCCCTTACCAGAACCATAAATGATTACGGCAACCGGAATAATTTATTCAAAGATTTAAAAAACTCCCCCACAGGCAATGATGTCAGGGAAGGACTTGTTTCCGTAATTTCAGTAAAACATCCTGATCCAAAATTCAATTCTCAGACCAAAAATAAACTTGTTTCATCAGAAGTTGCCGGTGTTGTAGAAAGTATAGTTACCGAACAACTTTCCCTTCTACTCGAAGAAACTCCCGCTTTTGCCAGAAAAATCATTTCCAAAGTGGTTACTGCCGTAAGAGCTCGGGAAGCAGCCCGCAAAGCAAGAGAAACTATCAGAAGAAAAGGAGTTCTTTCCTCCACTTCTCTTCCGGGAAAATTGGCTGATTGCCAGGAAAGAGACCCTGCGAAATCCGAACTTTTTATCGTTGAGGGCGACAGTGCCGGCGGAAGTGCCAAACAAGGAAGAGATCGACACACCCAAGCAATTCTTCCTCTTAAAGGTAAAATTCTCAATGTGGAAAAAGCAAGACAGGATAAAATGCTTTCTTCTCAGGAAATTGTTTCTTTGATTACAGCTTTGGGCACAGGAATAGGCCAGGATAATTTCGATATCAACAAAATCCGATATCATAAAATTATCCTGATGACAGATGCCGATGTAGACGGCAGCCATATCAGGACCCTGCTCCTCACATTTTTCTATAGAAAAATGAAAGATATTATCGATAAAGGCTATCTTTATATTGCCCAGCCCCCTCTTTTCCTGGTTAGCAGAGGCAAAAAGAAAACCTATATCAAAAATGAAAGTGAATTGGAAAAATATCTGATAAATCTTGCCTCTGGCAATGGTGATCTGATTATTGGAGAAAACAAATATTCTGAAAAAAATCTTTCAGAAATTTTATCTCTGATTTTCCAATATAAACAAACTATTAAAAAACTCGCTCCCAATATTCACCCCGTTGTAATCCATCAAATCCTCAAACTTGATTTCTTCAAAACTCCTGGTGTTCTTACCCACCACAAACTTGATGATTTCATCCAAAATATCAACGACATCCTTCAAAACAACGAACTTGTCAATGAATTAAATATTGAAAAATTCATAGATGAAGACGATGAAGGATTCACTGTTGAGGGAGAAGATAACTCTTTTTCCATCAGTCTCGAATATTTTGAAGACAATATAAAAAGAAGTCTGATTATCAATGAACCATTTATTGAATCTCCAGAATTGGAAGAGGCTTTTGAACAAAAAAACAAACTTGAGCCTTATCGCACTGATAAATATAAAATCATTGCTGACAATAAAGCTTTAATTTTCGAGAATCCCCTTGATGTTCTTACAAAATTTGAAGCTCTGACTAAAAAAGGTCTCTATATTCAAAGATACAAGGGTCTTGGTGAAATGAACCCGGATCAACTCTGGAAAACAACCATGAATGAAGAATCGAGAGTTCTGCTCCAGGTTAAAATAACCGATGCTGTTGAATGTGACGAAGTTTTCACCAAACTCATGGGAGATAATGTCAGCCCTCGCAGAGAATTTATCGAAAACAATGCCTTGATGGTGAGAAATCTAGATGTCTAATTTTTTTGCCAAAATACTATTCAGAAAAAAAACCAGCAGACTTGAAAAATTATCTCAAGCTCTTCTTCATCTTGGTGAGGGCAAAATTCGTGAAACTGTTAAATTGCTCAATGAAGCCAAACCAACCAGATATGTGGAAGATATTGGTCTTTATTATTTTGTTAAAGGCAGGCTGGCTCTGGAACTGATGGAACTTGAGAAAGGTGAAATCTATCTTAATGCTGCCTGGACCCTTGGGTTCCACAAATTAACGCTCTATGTATCCCTTGCCTTGGCCAAAGCTCGCTTGCGCAGGTTTGGAGAGGCAAAAGAACTGCTGATAATCGCCAAAAACCTGATTGGAGAAATACCCGACAAAGATGCAGAAAAAGATTCTGAAACAATGCAATTGTTGGAAACCAGTCAGATTATTCAAGCTCTTTTGGAATTAATGGATGATATTTCCAAAGGAAAAGGGAAAAAAGAAGTCAGCAAACTTTTTGACAAAGCCTGTAAAAAACATCTACACCGCAAAACTTCCACCAAACTCTCTCGCCAAAATTGGAAAAAGCTTTTTGATGCAACCATCAAAAATGAACCGGAACTCCTCTACCAGATGAATGAATCCTGGGTAGCAGTACTTGGAGAATACTACAGACAGAAATACAAAGGATATTGGGAATTTGGCCTTGAAGCTCTTGATCATGCAGTTGTGATCAAGGGTGTAGCCTACAGACCATTCAATATCCTCAAAAATTTTTACAACGGCATTATAGAATTTGAACAGGTCCTCAAGCCGGAATCAGATTTTTCCATGATTTTTTTTGAAGAAGAAGGGCTTCAACCTTAATATCCAAGATATACCAACTATGAGAATTGGTTTAATCTTTTTTCATTTTTATTGTACTATAATTTCATTCAGGGTAAATTTACCCTCAACAACACCAACACCTTTATTTAGTTTTTTGCAGGCATTGAGCCGCAAGTAGTTCAGGATAACTTATGTTCCCAGTAAAATACGGCAAATATGAACTCCTGGAAAGAATCGCCAGGGGTGGGATGGCTGAAATATACAAGGCACGCATCACAGGGGAAGCCGGTTTTCAGAAGTTACTTGCTCTCAAAAAACTTCATGCCCACCTGTCCGAAAATCATGAAATGGTAAATATGCTCAAAGATGAAGCAAATATTGTTTCGAATATGATGCATCCAAATATTTGCCAGGTTTATGATCTGGGCAAAGTTGAAGACACTTATTACATCGCCATGGAATATATCCATGGCAAAGATCTTTCCACAATTATCCGCAAAGAACGCAAACGCAAAAGAAAAATTCCCCTTGATATCGGTTTATTCATCATCAGACAGGTTCTAACCGGGCTTGATTATGCCCATAGAATGGTTGATCCCACCACCGGCAACCAACTGAATATCGTTCATCGTGACATTAGTCCTCAAAATATTATAGTTTCCTACAGTGGCGGCATCAAAGTTATCGACTTTGGAATTGCCAAAGCTACTCAAGGATTGCATCATACCCAGGACGGAGTTATCAAGGGCAAGTTTCGATATATGGCTCCAGAACAAGCCATGGGCAAAAATCTCGATCATCGAGTTGATATCTTTGCTACCGGAGTTGTCCTCTATGAAATGCTGATGGGTGAATCCCACTCGAGAGGAGCAAGTGACGCCCAACTTATCATCAAAGCTCAAACTGCTAATTTTGAACCTATAGACAACCTGATCAAAGGGCTCCCCAAAGGCTTGGGATTGGCAGTCATGAAATCCATGGCCAAAAATATCGATAATCGTTTTCCTTCTGCCAGAACTTTTCGCAATGCCCTTGACCGAATTGTCAAAAGAGAAGGGCTGGAAGTTGCTCCGGATGTAGTTTCTTCATATTTGACTTCCCTTTTTCCAAATCCCTTTTCCAAGGGTTCAAGAGTTGATGAAATT
>JAWLEA010000044.1:0-22524 GCA_041686345.1 Polyangia bacterium
GGCGACGGAAATTGAATTAATCTGCTTTGTCATAACTTCTTGAAATAGTGTCAACTATGTTTGCGAAGTTATTCCGCGCATCTCAATCCAATTTCTTCCCCAGCCAAAAACACCACTTCTGGGATGGAAACTAGATAACAACGAATATTAATTTTTTACTGTCGTGCAACCCGCTGTGATTATTAATAATAAAAATTATTTTGAAAAAAAATAAAAAAAAAGTAAATGGGGACTCCGATTTTTTCGAAAATATAGGCAGGTTTTTAATCTGTGAATTTTAATATTTTACTGAAAGGAATAGTTATGAGTATAATGAATGTAGTGAAACAGAATTTCCCCCGGCTTTATGAACAGAACAAACAGAAGAGTTCCTCGAAAAAAGCAAAAAAATCCGGAATTGAACAGATGGGTGTAAAAAAACCGGAAAACACGGAAATGGAAAAAGGTTTGGATAAATGCAATTTTTTGATGTCCATGATTACTCAGGAACCGATGATTGGAACCTTGATGGCTCCCGCTTCAATTCTGGGTGGCTTGTATGCTTTGGGCAGAGCACAAAATGTAAAGGGAAGGGAAGCTAATTTCAAAGCCATGGCCATGGATGCGGCAGTTGATTATCTATCTCTGGGCGGAGGCAGGGTCATGCCTCTGAAAGATTTTCCTACTCCGGTTCAGGCAGCTGTGGGGCAAGGATGTCTTGGCCAGAGGGCACCTTTGAACAGTTCTTTCCACAATGCCAGAGAAAGGGGGATTTTCAACCATCAGTACAAAAAGACTCTGAAACTGATCAAAAAGGCATACCAGACTCCTGCCGGCAGAAAAGAAATTCGTGAGCTTGTCCAAAAATACAAAGAGTACAAACAAAAAAATCCCAATAAATCCCCTCACACTTTTTTTCTTAGATAGTTCCCATCCCAGAATGGGGGTTATTAACTGAATGAGAAGTTTATCTCAGATGCGCGGAATAACTTCGCCGACATAGTTGCCACTATATCAAGAAGTTATGACAAAGCAGATGAGATAAAATTCCGCGTTCAGGTGATGACCTTCCTTTTTGGGATGGGAACTACATAGTTCCCATCCCAGAAGTGGTGTTTTTGGCTGGGGAAGAAGTTTGCCTCAGATGCGCGGAATAACTTCGCAGATATAGCCACAACTATTTCAAGCAGTTATGACAAAGCAGATGAGACGAATTTCCGTCGCCAGACGATGATCTCCCTTTCTTTTTTCATATGTTTCCCAGATAATTTTGAGAAAAACTTGCTTTAACCGCTGGTCTTGTATGCTATACTTTGCCTTGTGTGCTATATTTTCTTTGCTTGTTTTATTGTCAACAGCTAAATCAAGGCAGAAATAACTTGGGTTTTTCCCGTTCAGTTCAAGATTTTGAAGTTTGAATTGATGATTACGAATTCAAGTTCTATTTTGAGGAATTGGAGTATTTTATGAGTTCAATCAAAATATTGTTAATTATGATAGTTTTTCTTTTTGCCTGGGGCTGTTCTCCTGACGGTGAAACTTCAGAATCAGAGTGTGGAAATGGAATTACAGAACAAAATGAAGAGTGCGATGATGGCAATACTGAAGATGGAGATGGTTGTTCAAGTACCTGTATGCTCGAAACAGAAAACTTGTGTGGTAATGGAGAATTTGATCCCGGTGAAGAATGTGATGATGGCAATACTGAAAACGGAGACGGTTGCAGTGAAGATTGCAAGTTGGAAACCGGACCTGTCTGCGGTAACGGTACTGTTGAACACGGCGAAGAATGTGATGATGGCAATACTGAAAACGGAGACGGCTGCAATGAGAATTGCCAGTCGGAATATTGCGGCAACGGAATTGTAGAAGGTGAGGAAGAATGTGACGATGGCAACACTGAAGCGGGCGACGGTTGTGATGAGCAATGCCGCGTTGAAGAGTGCGGTAATAACAGAATAGACGCGGGAGAAGAATGTGACGGAAGTGTTCCCGATGGTTGGGATTGTACAGATCTCGGTGGATATGGAGGTTCTCTTTCCTGTGATGAAAATTGCAATCTCGATGATTCTACCTGTGGTTATTGTGGAGACGGTCAGATTACCGTCGGCTTTGAAGAATGTGACGACGGCAATAGTGAAGCGGGTGATGGTTGTGAAAACGATTGCACGGCTACTTCCAACTATTGTTACATAGATCAGGATCTCGGCACTTTTTCCGGAGGCAGCTCTCAGAATGCAAGTGTTGATCTTTCCCAGGGAAGAGCGGCTGTTGTGCCTTCTTGCAGTCTTTCCAGCGGTCGGGAAAAAGTCTACAAAATCTCTTTTTCAGAGTATGTTCAATTTGATCTGAATGTACTTTCTGCAAATATGCCTTTTAATTTTGCTCTTTATCGCCTTGATGATACTCCTGATCAGAAAAAATGTGAAAATTTTCAGGAACTCTATTGCGGAGAAATGTCAGCCGGAGATAATTTTCAATCCAATCTCGGAGCAGGAGATTATATCATGGTTGTCGATGCAAATTCAGCTACTTCTCTGGTTACAGCCGAACTGGACATTACTATTGGTGAAACAGATATTGTCTGTGATTCAACTATAAAAACAGATTCTTACGGATATGTTGGCTGTGTTACCACCAGTAATTATTCTTTTTATGATATCCAGTCTGTCGGCACCAAACTGGGAGCGTCAGATGATTCCGCTTTTCAGTCCACTTTGCCTTTTTCCTTCGATTTTTATGGTAGCGGTTATACCAGTGTTTATGCCAGCACCAATGGTACTTTGTCTTTCGGCACTTCCGTATCTTCACTAGGTAATTCCCAGTTGCCCGATGGTTCCTACAATAATTTTGTAGCTGCCTGGTGGGATGATCTGGACAGTGGCAACGATAATGCTGATGGAATTTGGACCTATGTTCAGGGAAGTGCTCCCAATCGCAAAGTTTATTTCCAGTGGCAGACAGAACGTTATTCAAGCACTCCCGAAAAAGTTGTTTTTCAGATAATCCTGCATGAAACCACCAATCAGATAGATATTTTATTTTCGGATACGGTTTTTGGATCAACCACCTATGATCACGGATTGAGTTCAACTACCGGAATTCAGGGCAGTACCAGTTCAACAGATGATTATTTCATCCAATATCAATATGACGCCAATCCCCAATTGACAGACGGTCTCTCACTCACTTTTTACCATCCTTAAAAATAATTTGAACCCTTTTGCCGGGTTCAGACACTTTATTGACATTAAGATTTTTATGAAATAAAAAGGGGAGGATTCCCGAATCAAAGTGTTTTTTCTTAAGGCAGATTTCGAGCCAATCAATATTTCCACTTTTTCACTTTTTCAGGTTGTAAAAATTTTAGTTTAAAGAGCAGGCAACAAGCATGAAAGTTAAAGATTATATTTCGCAAACAGGTTTTGACGGAGCTTTGCTGGCTTTGACGCCACTGCCACTTTATTTTGCCTTTCTCGGTATCAGTGGAATCCCCTCCTTGTGGCGTTTGCTCTTGGGGGCTGCAGCTGTTTTGAGCTGTTTTATCTGCTCGCTGACCCTCTTCAAAAAACCCAAAGTTGGTAAAATTCTAGGTGCTTTCACTGCTGTTGCCAGTGTGGTTGCCGGTTTTCCCTTTATTTCCACCGATCCCTATGCTGCTTTTCTCGGAGCAATTGGCTTGATCAGCATTGCTTTTCTTCTTTTTAATCTCCAGATTGATTCCGAAAAGATTGATGCTGAGATTATTAGAAAAAACAAACCCGGGATAAGGCTGCAGAAAACTTGGTGGGCTTTCTTAATTGTGGTTTTGTCAACCGGAATAATTTTTATTTTGGAAAGTTCACTGCAAGTTGCAACCATCTGGATTATTTTAGCTTCTTTTCTTATTTCCCATATTATTTTTATTCATTGGGCTGTCAAAACTGCTCACAAAAATTATCTTATCCTTTCGGGAATTGGAATTCTGGCTGTTATTGCAACCATTTTATTTTCTTCCATCAAAAATATTCCGGGAATTGTACTTGTTATAAATATTATGGGAGTCTTCGGGTTGCCTCGATCAGGCAATACTTTTAAAAATAATGAACACTGGTGGGAAATTCTGCTCAATCATCCCGCCAGAATCATGTTGACCACTTTTTTGTTTTTATGTGTATCAGGTTCACTGCTGCTGATTCTACCTTTTGCAACCACTGCCGGAGCTATAGAGGTAGTAGATGCAGTTTTTACTTCAGTGAGCGCGGTATGTGTTACCGGTTTGATTGTTCTTGATACTCCCAATGATTTCAGTTTTTTTGGTCAGTTTTTCATCATAATTCTCATCCAACTTGGTGGTCTTGGAATCATGAGTATTACGACCGTAGCTCTTCATAAGCTTGGACGTCGTCTCAGCCTCAAACAGGAGCGTTTGTTGACTCAAATGACCGACACCGATCATAAAGATCTTGTCCACTCTCTGGCCACAATTTTAAAATTTACCTTTGCAGCCGAAGCTATAGGAGCCTTTCTACTGGTTTTTCTTTTTTACGGTTCGGGAGATTCCTTTCTCACCGCAGTTTGGCGAGGAATTTTTACTGCTATCTCGGCTTTTTGCAATGCTGGATTTGCTTTGCAGAGTGACAGTCTGGTATCTTATCAGAACAATCCTTATATTTTGCACATTGTCTCCACTTTGATTATCTTTGGTGGTATTGCTCCGGCAACAAGTCTTCTGATCCCCAGATGGATTTCGGGTAAATCCATTCCCATACCGGCTACTATTGCTTTGTTTACAACTATTATCCTGCTTGTTTCCGGAACTGTTTTTATTCTGGCCTTTGAATACAATGGAGTTCTTTCCGGACTTTCCCTGGGTGATAAAATCCAGAACGCCTGGTTTCAGTCAGCTACTTTAAGAACAGCCGGTTTCAATTCTGTAGGAATTGATAAAATTACCAGTCCGACTTTTCTGATTATGATATCTTACATGTTCATAGGTGGTTCTCCCGGAGGTACTGCAGGTGGTATCAAAACAACTACTCTGGGGGTTCTGGTTATGACCTTCTGGGCTAATATTACCAATAAAAATGATGTAATCATCAAAAACAGGCGTATCCATCACGATAGTATTTTTCAGGCGGTTACAGTGATTGCTTCGGGATTTATTTTCTGGTTTGTTGCTGTAATGATGCTGGAGATAACTCAGCAGATACCAAGTAGAGATGGAATTTTTGAAACAACCTCGGCTCTGGGAACAGTAGGGCTTTCCACAGGAGCCACCGGTATGCTCGATGAAATTGGAAAAGTTGTAATTATTGTCACCATGTTTGTGGGCAGAATTGGTCCGATTACTCTTTTCATGCTGCTGAGCGATGATAAAACACCCCCGCCTTCAAAGTGTCCTGATACAAAGATATCTTTAACTTGAACAAGGAGTAAATTTATGACTCAACAAATTCTGATCATTGGTCTTGGTCAATTTGGAATGTCCCTTGCCCGTGCTGTAACTGAAAAAGGGGGAGAAGTTCTGGCCATCGATTTGGATAAAGATCTGGTTGAGGAAGCGTCAACTTTTGTAACTGAAGCGATAGTTGTTGATGCAACTGATGAAAACGAACTTGCTCGTTTGGAACCGGGAAAGAGGGATTCTGCAGTATGTGCAATTGGACATGATTCCAAGGAAGCCTCAATTATTTGTACTGCCTTGCTGAGGCAGATGGGATGCAGACACGTGATTGCCAGAGCCAATGACAGGATGCATCAGCGAATTCTCAAACTGGTGGGAGCACATCAAATTATCAATCCCGAACTGGAAATTGGCAAGCGCTTTGCCAACCGACTTCTGTATAAAAATATGATAGCCGATACCAACTTGGGAGAAGATCTCCACCTCACTGAAATCAAGGTTCAACCGTCAATGGTTGGAAAAAATCTGATAGAACTTTCTTTACCCAAGCGTTTTGGTGTTATGGTAGCGGGAATTCGAAAGGGAACAAATTCAAAAATTATAAATCCGGATCCTCATGAACCTTTACAGGCTGATGATAACCTCATAATTGTTTCCAATGAATTAGCTATACCGAAATTGATCAAGGGAGTTTAACTATGAAACTGGGAAATTCATTAAAATTGGGAGCATGGCTTCTGATTGTACTTAATGTGTTAATGGCTTTGGGCTCAGTCTGGGTGTTCATGCGCATGGCTCCCGCTATTAAATTGATTATAAAAAATAACGAACATTCCCTTGAAGCAAGTGGAAAAATGATGATGACCCTGGCCAGCATTGACCCAAATTCGCCTGAAAAACAGGAGAAATTAAAAAAGCAGTTTACTGCGGCCATGAAGCAGATCAAAAAAAATATTGGTGACGAAGAACTTTATTATTTGGAGATTATAAGCAACAATTATCAAAAAGCTTTCAATGGTGATATTACTGCAAAAGAAAGTACAGTCAGAGCTATTGCCAAATTATCTGAAATTAACCGTAAGTCCATTCTCAATGCTGATTCTGAGGCTCGCCAATATGGAAGTGCTGGAGCTTGGGGGGTAGTATTCATGGGTACAGTCATCTTTTTTGTGGGAATGATTTTCATGCAAAGATTAAAAAAGAGAATGCTGCAACCTGTAGAAGAAATTTACTCAGTAATCACTGCCGTCAAAAAAGGTGACAAAATGCGCAGATGTACTGGAGCTGACATGTCCAGTGAAATGAATATAATTTTTGATGGGATCAATTCTCTGCTCGACAAGTAATTTCCATCCCAAAATGGAGGTTTTTGACTGGTGAAGACAGGAAATTGATTTTTGGTGAGAAATCAGATTTTCTTTGGTGATTTTTCTTTTTCTTGATTTTCTTTTTGCTTGTTGGCTTCAAAATTTTTTTTATTATTTCTTTCTTCAGTGATTTTAGTGGTTTCTTTGGTCAGGAAAAAATTGAGAACTGTACGGATGGCAATAATGGCAATTAACTTGCCGATATCATTCCAATTGGGAACAATGGTACTTTTGAGGATGCTTGCTCCAATGAGAAAACTCAAAGCAAGGGAGAGGGCGTGGCCAATTTCAAGGCGACTCTCTTTGATGGCTTCGGGGGAGTTTTCTTTTGTAAGGATGTCCCTCAGATAGATGAATATGCCTTTGAAGGCACCCATTACAATAACAAAGATAGCAGCCAGAGCCAAAATGTTGGTAACATTGCTGTTTAGTTTAATAACAAATTCAGTCATTGATAATATCTCTTTTTTGAAACAGGAAATAAATAATCATCATTCTAAATAATAGAAATAGGGGATAAAAGTCAAATTAAAAAGTTTAAGTTAAAAAAGGTAAAAATTCAACCTTTGACGCCGCCGGCAGTAAGTCCGGATACCAGATTTTTCTGAAGGATGTAAAAAATAAACATGACCGGTAATGAAACCATCACCGAACCTGCGGCAAATTTGCCCCAGGAAGTGGAATAGGAGCCGACATAATGTTGGAGCATAACCGGCAGAGTATAGGCGGATTCTTCATTGAGGAAGGTTTCGGCCAGAATGTATTCATTCCAGGCGGTCATGAAGGAGAAAAGTGCAGTTACAGCCAGAGCGGGTTTGGATAAAGGCAGAACCACCCTCCAGAACATACCAAAGCGGGTGGCGCCGTCAATCCAGGCGGCTTCTTCAATTTCCCGAGGAATTGTATCGAAGTAGCCTTTGAGCATCCAGACACAAAAAGGAATTGCAGTGGTGGAATAGACCAGAACCAGGCCTGCTATGGAGTTGAGCAGATTGAGCTTGTCCATGATGACATAAAGGGGAATCATCAGTAAAGTGGCCGGAAACATTTGTACAATCAAAAACATATTCAAACCGATGCCTCTTCCTGCAAAACGGAAGCGGGAAAAAGCGTAAGCAGCGGTACTGGCCAGAAAAAGACCAATGATTGTGGTTACCAGAGCCACCACAATTGAGTTGAGCAACTGGCGGAAAAAAAGAAAACGCCCGGTACTGTCAGTTTTGGTGATGACATCTTCATAATGTTGCAAAGTAACTTTTTCGGGAATGGGATTCAGAGATCTCTGAAAGGTATTCCCGGGAGAAAATGATTTTCTTACGACCATCATCACCGGATACAGAGTTGCCAGGGTGAAGATTATCAGAAAAAGATGCTTGATAACTATTTTAAAGGATGAAGAACCTTGCATTACATATCCTCGGCTGCTTTGGTGAGTTTATTAGTAATTCTGGTATAGATTATCAGAACCACGAAGATCAAAATAGCATAAGCTGCTGCCAAACCGTAGCGTTCTCCACGCTTGAAGGCCCATTGATAAGCTTCGGTGATGAGAATATCTGTTGAACCTCCGGGTTCACCACCTGAAACCAGATAAATAATATTGAACATGTTGAAGGTCCAGATGGAACCCAGGACAATTGCTGGAAACAGAGCCGGGCGCAACAATGGCAGAGTGATGTTGCGGAATTGCTGCCATTTGGAAGCGCCATCGACCTCAGCAGCTTCGTAGAGAGATGAGGGAATTGACTGGAGTGCTCCTAGTGAAACCACCATCATAAATGGAAATCCCAGCCAGGTATTGGTGATGACGTTGGCCATGAAAGCCGGCCAGAAATTGGAGAACCAGGAAATTCCTCCAATGCCGATTTTATCGAGAATGATATTGATGGCTCCATATTGCTGCTGGAACATTCCCTTCCACATGAGAGCGGTAATATAGTTGGGCATGGCCCAGGGAATTATCAGCAGCACTCGGTAAACAGATTTCATTTTTAGGAGGGGATCTTTGAGAATCAAAGCCAGACTCAGTCCTATGGATACATGCAAAAACACGTTAAGCAAGGTCCAGAGTAAAGTTACTCCCAAAGTGAAGTAGAAATTGAGAGGATTGCCCAGGGAGGTTCCGCCTCCACTGAGGATGTCCACAAAATTATCAATTCCGATGAATTGAAATTCACCATTGCAGTGATTGAAAAAACCCAGTCCCAGACCGATGGCAAAGGGAAGCAGAACCAGAAGACCCATGCCCAGCATGGCGGGAAGAATGTAGGTGTAAGCAATGCGGTTGGATTTGATGGTGGCGATTAGTTTGTCGATTTTTCCCCGTTGGTAGAGTAGTCCTGTTCCAATGAAGAAAAGGCTTGTTGCTAACCAGATAGTCGGAAAGAGTCCGCGAGTGAACCCGGCAGGGGAATTACTCAAAATTTCCCCCAGGGTCCCATGGGGAGTCAGTCTGTATCCGGAGGCAAGCAGGCCAAACCCAAGGGCGCCAATGGAGTTGGTTATTATTATTTTCCAAGGTTCGGGAGTCAGAAAGAAGGCTGCTGTTGCCAGCATAATGATGAAAATTATTCCCAGCCAAGGGGTGGGGGCAGTTCTGGTGGTGATGTTTTTGACAATAATTCCAACCTGGTTGTTTTTGAGGGGAAGAGCAATTACCGCGTGGGGTGGATTGCCTCTGTTGAGTTGCATTACCGCTCTTTTATCCGCCAGAGCTTGGGTGGCCAGATCGTGAAGAGAGGCAAATTTTTGTCCTTTTAATTGTCCTTTGAATTCCTGATTCCGATTGGAGCGGTCAAAACCTCTGACAAATTCAAAATTGTAGAGTTTGTTGTTGAACTTGTTGTGGGCTTTAAGTTTGAAAAACTTTTTTACACTTTTGTTTTCAATATTGCTGGTGCCAGCAGCATTGATCTGGAGAATCTGCTTGATGCCTTTTTGGCGAATTTCCTGCTCAACTGTGCGTTTTTGCACTCTCAGAACTACTACCAGGCTGGCAACTAGCAAAAGTACAAGACAGACGATAAAGAGAGGCAGACTTTTGAAGTTGGTTTTCATAAGAAAATTGAAGGGATTTTTATTTTTGCTCATTGTTTATTTTCCCTCCTGATGCAGGCACCCAGATATTTTTTAATTTCCCATTGGGCATCTTCAAGCGCTGTCTTGGGAGATTTTCCCCTTTCGATTACAGCTTTGAGGGCTTTGGAATAAGGGCTCCAGAGAATCCGTGCCTCTTGGCTCGCCGGCATCAGCACGGTTTTCTGGGATAACTCGGCAAAAACATCGAAAAAATTATTTTGATAGATACATTCTTTGTTGTTGCGACAATTTTGTTTCATCAGGGCGATAACACTTTTGCGAACAGGAAGTTGACCTGCTTCCTGTGCCCGTATCAGGGAGGACTTTTTGCCAATCAGGTATTTGATTGCCTTGATGGAAGCAGTTGGATTGTGAGCTTTGGAACTGAGATAGATTCCTTCAACTGTGAGAAAAGGACGAGCCGGTTTACCTGCAATGGCAGGCAGAGGTTTTACACCAAATTGGAAATCATTTTGATTGAGTTGACTCATGAACCAGGGACCTGAAATCACCATGGCGATTTCACCTTTTCTGAACATGTTACTCATCAGGGAATAAGAAAGCTCGGGGGGAACAACTGCATTATCGTGATGTCCAGCAAGTTTGCGGGCAAATTTGACGGCTTTGAGAGCGGGTTTGGTAACCAGATCGATTTTTTGGTTTTTCTTGATATAATTGCCGCCAAAGCCATGGAGGAGAAAAGCATGCTGATACGCTGCCACGGCTGAATAACCCAGTCCGTAACATTTGATTGATTCATTCCAGGGGCACCGGCGGGTATATTTGGTGGCAAGCCGATGAAAGTTTTTAAGATTCCAGCGGTTTTGTTGTTGTAATTCAGTTATTTCACTGCCGGGATCAGAACCGTCGGGAAGTTGACGATAAAAAAGAGCCAGATTTTTTACAGTAAGGGGAAGACCATGGATGCGTTTTTTGTGAATAAAGGCTTTCAGAGCTTTGGGGGGATGGAAGTCTTTGAGTTCTTTATTGCTGAACCAGTAATCAAGTGGAGCCAAAACTTCTTTGGAAAGCCAGTCTTCAAGGCGATCATGTCCGTAGATAAAAATATCGGGTCCCTGACCCCGGGGCAGGGAATTGGTGAGTTTGTCGGAAAAATTGTCAAAAGAAACTGAAAGTATTTTAATCTGAAAGCCGCTGTTGATTTGAGGATCATTATTGAATTGGGCAATTACTTTTTTGAGGGCCTCGGCTTCTTTTCCGATATAAGAGTGCCAGAGAACAATATTGCGGGAGCGTCCTTCTGTGGCTTCATAGCGCAACCAGGTCTGGCCAGCAATGAGACCGGCCAGAAACAAGGTTACGGCTGTGATGATGATGCCGGTTTTGTATTGTTTCATGGCTTAATCCTCTTTTCTCAGGCTTTTACCTTCATTTCCTTCAGCAAAGAGGTGGATTTTGTCAAGGGGAAATTCAAGAGTCAAGGTATCACCAACTTCAACTTCAGATTGGGGAGACAATGATGCCATTATGCGTCCCATGGAAGTTGTTCCGGTGATGATTATATTTGCTCCCAGAGGTTCAACAACTTCAATTTCACAGTTGAGATGCCCCGGGGAGCTTTGGGAATCTCCGGAGGCCAGACGCATATCTTCGGGCCTGATTCCAAGTTGAAGCGGCATATCTTTGGAGCAACTAAAATCTGAAGGAATTTCAATAGTAAAATCTCGGCCGGTAAAATATGGTTTGTCTTGCTGATATTTAACTTTGCCATTGAAAAAATTCATGGCCGGAGAGCCGATAAAACCTGCGACAAATTTATTGGCTGGGCGAGAGTAGAGTTTGAGTGGACGACCCTGTTGCATAATGCGTCCAAAATTGAGAACCACGATATTGTCGGCCAAAGTCATTGCTTCCACCTGATCGTGGGTTACATAAACAATTGTGGTTTTAACTTTCTGATGAAGTTTGGCAATTTCCCGTCGCATTTCTCCCCGCAATTTGGCATCAAGATTGGAAAGAGGTTCGTCAAATAGATAAACAGCGGGTCGGCGCACAATGGCACGTCCCATGGCTACTCTCTGTCTCTGACCACCGGAAAGTGCTTTTGGTTTGCGTTCAAGCAATTTGTTGAGACCAAGCATATCGGAAACTTCCGCCACTCTTTTTTCAATCTCCTTTTTGTTCATCTTGCGCAATTTGAGTCCGAAAGCCATGTTGGCTTTGACAGTCATGTGAGGATAGAGGGCATAGCTTTGAAAAACCATGGCAATATTGCGATCCCGGGGTAATTTGTCATTGACCCGTTTTTTGCCAATATACAGATCTCCATTGGTGATTTCTTCCAAGCCGGCAATCATTCGCAAAGTTGTGGATTTGCCGCAACCGGATGGACCTACCAGCACTGTAAATTTACCTTCGGGAATTTTGAGATTGAGGTTGGGAACTACTGTTGTTGCACCAAAAGATTTTTCTACTGCTTTGAATTCAACTGAAGCCATATATTTTCCTGTGATTGATAAGATGATTTAGCTGCAGATTAACTGACTGCAAAATTTATGGAAAGAAAAGACGAAAATTAGATTTTTTGTCAGTAATTCTGCGGGATGAGCCAATAATCCAACAGCAGTCAATCTGAAACAGAGACCAGTTTAGTCCTGAAAACTGGATTGAAATCGGTGAATTTTAGTCATTCTATATATTCAGGCGAATTTAGTCCAATATTTTTCTGGTAAATTGTTTGGAAATTGAAGTTTTGTCTTTGCAGTAAAAAAAGCAGATTATAAATGCAGTTGTTAAAAAAATATGTTTTCAATTAGTTTATAAGGGTTTATATTAAAGTTGTTTAAAATTATACTCTTCCTGCGGGAATAAACTATTCAAGGTTAAGGTCAAATGTCAGTTATTAAAAGAGCAATTGTCAGCGTTCAGGATTATGATGGTATCAAAGAACTGGTTGAATTTCTCAACCAGTACGACATTGAGGTTTTGGCAACAGGGGATAACCAGGATTATCTCAAAATAGCCAAGTGCAAAACCACCGATGTTTCCGATACCGGTTTTGCTCCTGTTCTGGTGGAAAATCTGCAACAAAAAAACACCGGGTTTCAGAATCAGGATCTGGAACTTGTCATAGTAAATCTTAAAAAGCCAAAATCCGAGAAAAACGGTAAGCCTTTTTCCAATCTTGATTTTGAAATTGAATCTCTAATTCGTTTTGCTGCCCGGAATTTTCATTCAATAGTTATTGTAACTGACATCGGTGATTATCAGATGTTGAAGGATATGATCAAAAAAGACGAAATTCCTGTTTCTATCCGTCAGATCTGGGCTCAAAAAGCTTTTTTTCAACTATCTTCTCATGATGCCAATGTTGCTTCTTACATTGGAGGTTTGATGGCCAATCAAATTTATGATGGACGCGTACCGGTTAATTTTCATCGGCAGTTGAAAGAATCGTCTTCCCATGAAGTTGTCAATATACGGGATACAAGCTCATGGGAAGCTCAAAGCAAATCAAAAAGAAAAACCGAAGTATACAGTGTTGCCCCGGAATTTCCGGAAAACAAAGAAGATTTGTACTCTCGAAAAACTACGGTAATGGAAGGACAAACAAGCGAGTCTCCCCGAGAAATTGAAACCGAAGTTTATGAAGCATCCGCTGAAGAAGACGTTGCAGCAGATGCAGAAACTGAGAGCGAGACTGAACCAAAACAGGAAAAGACAAATTCCAATGAGTCAGAAGAAATAGAGGACAAATCAGATGAAACAGATTTGGGCAGTGAAATAGATTCTCTGGTAAATACAAATTTGAGGGAAACCAAAAAACTGGAAGCTCAAGAAGAAAATTCCCGGGACGAAGTTGAAGAAGAAATTTTACGGTCAGAGGAAGTTGAATCGGAAAATTCCAATAAAGCCGAGGCTTCTTGGGAAGAGATGAAACAAAAAGATGAAACTGGTATTGAACCAAAAGCAGCAGCCCCTGTTGATCTGGATTTTACTCCCATTGCTTCCCGCAGAAAACGCAATTTTTCAATAGTTGTTATTATTTTGGCGGGGATAGCTTTACTTTCCTACCTTTTTTATAAAAATTCCCAAGATGAAGAAATTGATTTTAAACCAGACAAAGCTGTAACTGTTAATAATAAACAGCCGGGCGAATCTGTGAATAAACCAGAAAAAATCCAGAAAACCAAAGAAAAAGACAAGAAGAATAAACAACAGAAAAAAACCGAAATCAATGCTCAAAAAGCTGCAGCGGCAAAACAACAACAAGAAAAACTTGATAAGGAGTTAAAAAAAATTGAATCTGAAGACAAGGAAAAAGCCAAGCCCACAGATAATGTTTTGATCAAAGTTGCAGTAAAAGACAAGGAACATCACAACCCGGTGGAAGCAGGTTGCAAAATTTGTATCAAAAAAGCCATGCAGGCTATGGGCAGGTCGAAATACAAAAAAGCAACCAAATTATTAAAAACTTCTTTAAAGATCACTCCTGAAGATGCTTCCACCAAAGCCTTGCTTTCCTTGGTTTATCATGCTTCGGGACAGGACAGACATGCTTTGAAGCAGGCTGAAGAAGCCATCAAAATTAATCCCAAAACCCGTTGGGCTCTTCTGGTGGCGGGAACTACCAGACAATTACGGCGCGATTACGCCAAAGCAGAAAAATACTTCAAGCAATATCTTAAAATTTCCGATAAAAACGATCCCTTTTACGATGATATTCGTCGAGTCAGCCGCAGAATCAAACCCAAAGCAGCTTATGAACGCCGTCATCGCAAGAAACAATAATGTGTAATTTTCCACTGAAGTTAAAACAATACAAATTAACACATAAAAACAGGGGGTTCGCTTCACTGTTTTTGAGTTTTTACAGATGAAAATTATTATCTGCAAAGAAAAATGATTTTTTAAAAAAACAATTGTGTAATTTTCCACCTTCATTAAAACCCGTGTTTTCAAATAATGTAAAATAATAGGAGCTTACAGAGTTTATCAATAAACTGCAGAGATTAAAAACAAGATTCCGTAAGGGGGTTATGGATTTGGTGGTGGGAAAACTATTTTTGCGTTCAAGAAAGTTGTTGACCATTTCCTCTTTGAGTTTTTTCTGGTTTCAGCGTTTTTGTAAACTCCGGCTCTTTTGAGTTTAAGCAATTTTTTCTTGAGAAATCTCAGAGCCAGTTTGTCGAGTTTTTGCTTGTCAACCTGCTTGAGAATTTTATAGATGTCCTTGTTCAACTCCAGTTTGGAATTGAATTTTTTCCTTCTGGGATGGGAACTAAATAATCAGTTTAATCAACTAATTCAAGGAGATTATTGAGCTTGTCCGGAAGTTGTATTTGGGGTATTAAGCTTATTTGGTTTGCTGGTTCTGAAGGGAGAACTGATCAAAAGATATAGACAAGGCATCAGAAAAAGTGCAACCAGAATTTCAAAAGCCAAACCACCGATGGCAGCAATGGCCATTGGTTTGAGCAAATTGCCACTGGCACCAACATTAAAGGAAAGAGGAATAAAACCGGCAATAGTGGTGACTGTAGTCATGATGCGAGGACGCATTCTGCGGATAGCGGCTGTTTTTATAGCTTTCCTGGTAGTAATTTCTGGATCTTCAAGTTTGAGTTCATCGGCCAGGGTGAAGAGAAGAACACCATCACTGATGGTTGCGGCAATAACCACCAGCAATCCAATCAAAACAGTAGAACCAAGAGCATAATTGGTAAAATCCAGGGCGAAAAAAACTCCGGACAGACAAAATGGAATACTGCTTAAAATCAGGATTGGATAACGCAGATTATTGAATTGGACTGCCAAAACCACCATGGCCAGAAAAAGAGCCAGGGAAAAAATACTTCCTGCTGATTCTTTGAGGTCGACAATGCGTCTGGATTTACCTCCGTAGCCCAATTCATATCCGGGAGGAAGATCGAGTTCACTCAGTTTTCTTTTCATTTTATTCAGGGCACCACCAACGCTGACATCAGCTACATCAGCCCTGACAACAACCTGTTTCAACTGGTTTTCCCTGATAATTTCCACCGGTCCGGTTCCTCTGTTTACAGAAGCAATTTCTCTGAGATAGTGTTGTTCACCGTTTTTTCCGGAGATAAGCAGATTTTCCACATCTTCTTTTTTACGAATCTTTGCTTCCGGAATACGGATGCGGATATTGTAAAACTCCTTTTGTTCGAAATATCTGGAGACAACTGTCCCGTGAAGGAAGGTTTGAACTGTAGTTGCTACGTCTTTTACTTTTATCCCCAGATCACCTGCACGCTTTCTGTCAATTTCTATCAGGTATTCGGGCTTGTCCAGATCCATTCCCAGACGGACGTTGGTAAGATCCGGATTTTCTTTGGATATTTTGTTTATTTTTTGAGCAAGTGAAAACAATTTATCCAGTTTTGAGCCTCGAACCTGAAATTCCAGATCACTGACTCCCATTTTTCTGATACCTTTTATTCTCATCTGTTTAACCATTATTTTTCCACCGGGCGGAGCCAGACCCTGCACTTTCTTTTTCAATTTTTTGATATATTTTCCCGTGGATATGGAGCGTTGCTGATTGGGTACAAGCTGGATGTTAATTTCACCTTCATTGGCAACTTCAAAGGTGTAAAGACCCCAGATTTTTCCTCCTGCCAAGGTAAAGGCACTTTCAATCAAGGGATCACCAACCAGCTTTTTTTCAATTTGGTTGAGCACTTTGTTGGTAGATTCGAGAGCCGAACCGGTGGGCAATCTTACCTTGACCATGATTCTTCCATCGTCGAGTTTGGGCAGAAATTCACTTCCCAGGGAAGAATAGGAAGAAATTCCCAGACCAAATACAGCCAGAAATGCAGCCAGTACCAACCAGCGGAGTGTCAGCAGTTTATCCAGGAACCAACTATATCCTAACTGAATAGCCTTAAGCAAAAAAGCAGGTTTTTTGGAGGAAGATTTCTTTTTGAGAAAAGAAGCCAGCAAAGGCACAACTGTGAGGGAGCAAAACAAACTGACAATAACCACTCCGGCAATAACCATGATCAATTCTCTGAAGAGCAGACTGGTGAAACCTGATACCAGCAAATAGGGAACAAAAAGAGCCAAAATGGTTAAGGTGCTGGCAAAAATTGCCCCACCTACCTCATCGGTTGCTTTGATGGCAACTTTGTTGCCTCCCCTTTGCTTGTTTTCGATTCGGGCTGATATATTTTCCAGAACAACGATAGAATTGTCCAGAAGAATTCCAATGGACACTACTATCCCTGCCAGAGAAAAAATATTTATGGTAAATCCTCCCAGTCGCATAATCCCGAAATTGATCAGAAGACTCAGGGGCAGTACTGTAAGCAGAATCATTGCCTGGCGAAAACTGCTCAAAAAAAGGAGGGAAATAATCAGAACCAGAAAAACAGCCTGAGTAGCGGAAGTTTTTACACTGGAAACAGCACTGTTTATGTATTTGGCTTGGCTTTCAACGGTTCCCAATTTAAGATGTTCGGGAATGGTCTTCTCCAGTTCTCGGATTTTTTTCTCAACTGCTTCCGAGACTTCGACGGTATTTGCATCTGGTTGTTTTTGCACACTCAATTTGACACTGGGAATTTGATCATGGCGGGTATGAATACGAACTTCCTCATGTCCGTCCACAACCTCCGCCAGATCTTCAAGATAGATCTTTTTATTCTGGTATTCTTTTAAAACGATTTTCCTGATCTGCTCGAGTGATTTGATTCTACCCATGGTGCGGGCGATAAGCTCCTGGTGGTCAGCATTGACCCGGCCACCAAACATTTCCAAATTTGCCCCGGCCAGGGAGTTTTTAATGTCTACCGGGGAAATTTTGTATTTTTCAAGAGCCTGAACATCAAGATGGATTCTGATTTCCCTTTTTAGGCCACCGACTGTTTCAATTCCGCTTACTCCCGGAACAGCCAGAATTCTGTCAGTAAGCCAGTTTTCTGCCCAATCCCTGATTTTTACCATGTCCCAGATATTGGAACGAATAGTCAGTTGAACCACAGGCAACTGGGAAGGATCAGCTTTCATGACAACCGGAGGTTCAATATCTTTGGGCAGCAGTTTTGCCACTCTCACCATGGCAGCCTGAGCATCCTGAAAAGCAATATTGACATCCCAACCGTATTTGAAACTGACTTGCAGAGTGTAACTTCCTTCGATGGATGAAGACTCCAAGTAATCCATTCCTTCCACGGTAGCCATTTCCTGTTCCACCGGATCGGCAATATTTTCTTCGATATCTTTGGGAGTGGCTCCCGGCCACCAGATATGGATTTTGATCAAAGGATAGACAATGCTCGGGAGAAAATCCACCGGCATCTGGAAATAGGAGATGGCTCCCAGTACGGATAAGGCACAAATTATGGCGGCGGCGGCAATTTTGCGTTTTACTGCCAAATTAGTCAATATTTTCATAGAATTACTTGTTGTTTTTCTGTTTTGAGACAGGTTTTCGTGGTTGGAAAATCCTGACTTTTTTTCCATTACCGAGGCGTTTATGACCCCTGACGGCAATTGTTTCACCCGGTGTCACCCCGGATAGAATTTCTACTTTTCCTCTGGATTCCATTCCCGTTTCAACCGGACGTTTTTGGGTTGTATTGTTTTTGATGACCATAACATGGGGCTTCTGTTGCTTTTTTCTCAAAATTGCTTCTGTCGGAACAACCATAATATCAGTTTTGGTGACGAGGGAAACCTGCACTCGGACAAACATTCCCGGTAACAAATTCACATTTTTTTCAACAACAGCTTCCACAGTGCGAGAGCGAGTCAGTATGTCTATTTCCGGATAAATTCTGGCAATTCGGCCTTGGAAGGATTTGTCACCATGGGCATCAAATTTCAGTTTGATTTCGGTTTGTTTGTTTATCTTGACTGACTGGGTTTCCGGAATGGAAAATCGGACTACCAGACTATCAGGGGCGTAAATGTCCACGAGGTTTTCGCTGATGGAAACAAAATCTCCTACATTTACATGAACTTTTTGCACTATTCCTTCCCACGGAGCTTTGATCAGATAATCCCCGAGTTTTTCCACCGCCTGGGCCCAAGCTGCTCGGGCTTCTTTCAGTTTTACCCGAGCCAGTTCATATTCTTCTCCGGCGATTGCCCCTTTTTTCACCAGAGTTTTTATTCTTTGCAGTTCGAGCTTTTGCCTTGCCATCTTTGATTTTGCCGAAGCTGCATCAGCTTGATCCCCGCTGGCTCTACCCAATCTGACCAGGGGAGAATCGGCTTTAACCCAATCCCCTTCCCTGACCAGAAAAGAAACTACGGGACCCCGACCGGGCGAAGATATTTTTGCAAGTTTTACCGGTTCAACACTCCCGGTGACTTCCAGGTACTTGGTCAATGCTTGTTTTTTTATTTTAATGATCTGCACCAGCGGTTGCTTGCGTTTTTTTTTGACCAGCTTATCTTCGGAATTTCCAAGGCTGCTGACAAAAATGGCCACTGCGATGATCAAAATCAGAGGCACAAATGAAATAATAAAAGAAAGAAATCTTCTGAAAAATGAAGTTTTACTCATGGATGACTCCGGATGAAAAATCAAGAAATGCTAGTGCAGAGTGAAATTTGAATAAAGCCTTCAGATGCCGGGTTTTGGCGGCAAAAAGACTGGCCTGGGCATCAAGAACTTCATTGGTGGTTCCCCGGGACAAAGCTGCTTTTTCCTTGGAAATTCTGAGACTTTCGGCTGCCTGTTTGGTTGTTTTTGCGGTTAATTTTATTTGAGTCAGGGCTGTTTTTATTTTGATGAGGGCAAGATTAATTTGCTGGTTAATTTTCAAAACCAGTTTTCGTTTTTCCTGCTCGAGAATTTTCAACTTTGCCTGTTGTTTTCTGATCCGATTTGAGATTGAAAACCAGTTGAACATGGGAAAAGAAATTTCCAACCCGGCATAACCCAGATCGTCATAATCACTTTGGCTGCTTAATCGAGCTCCATAGGTCATACCTGCTGAAATAACCGGGAGATAATCGCCTTTTTCCTTGGCGATAAAATATTTTTGTGCTTCAATTTTATGAGAAAGAGCAACAAGATCTTCTCTTTGCTTTATGGCTTTTTTGATTAATTTATCTCGTTCCAGTTTGATTTTTTCCACTTTGAGAGTACCTTGTACCAGTTCTGTTTCCGGTGGTATACCGCTGATTCCCATTAGATTTGCAAGAAAAGAACGGGAAATTTGCAATTCTCCTTTTTGGGTTGCCAATTCATGTTGGAGTTCGGCAATTCTTACCTCAATATTTTGCAGATCAATGGGAGCAGCTTTTTTGGCAATTATCAGGGCTTTGGTTGTTTCCAAGTGATTTTGCATGGCAGCAATGGATTTTTTGATCGATTTGATATGTTGTTTTTGACCGGCAATGGCAAAAAAAGTATTTTTGATGTTGTAGATCAACTCTCGTTTGGTTCTTTTGAAATTGCAATTTGCAGCTTTCTCCAGAAGTTTTCCCGCTTTGACGCTGTTTACTACTTTGCCCCCTGAAAAAAGCGGGATTTTAAGGGCAAAATCTCCTCCAAAAATATCATGGGAAAAGTAGGTAATTTCACCTGCTCTGTTTGGAGGCGCCAGACGGGCCTGATCCCAGTGATGACGATAATGGAGGTTTAATTCCATTTGAGGAAGATGACCCGAAGAAGAATCCAGAGTATTCAGTCTGGCTGTTTCCTGTTGCCAGCGACCTGCCATGATGTCAGGATTATTGTGTAAAGCTGTGCGGATAGCTTTTGCCAAAGTGAGGGGAGGGGTGATTTTAATTTTTCCGTGAGTTGAATTTCCCGAACTCAGTTGATATTCTGTACTGGCCATTGTCTGGGGTTGCAATTTACTGCAATTGCAAATTAAACAGGCAATGACAAACGACAAAATTGCAGTTGATAATTTGTTTGTAACGTAAGTCGTTGTTAAAATTGAAAACATCAGTTGTTTTTTTTCTTGCAGCCTGAATTTTTATCGTTAAAAATACAATCAGCCTTTTTGGCAGTCAGATTTTTTAAAAATGAATGCAAATTGTCAAAACCACTTTTATTGATAGAATAATGGATCCTGGTTTGTTTTTTCTGAGCCAGAATCAATTCGCTTTCAGTGAGTATTTTCATGTGGTAGGAAAGAGTGGACTGAGAAATCTGCAAACCTTCCAGTAGTTTACGGGCACACATTTCTTTACAAGACAGCATTCTGATTACTTCTATTCTCACCGGATCGGAAAGTGCTTTGAAAACTCGAATCATCTCGTTTGTTTTTTTATCTTCAGTCATGGTGGTTTCCTGTTGTCAAGTGATTGTATATCAAAGAGTTGAGATACTTGAATCGTTCTTCTGAAACAAGAACAATATCGAAACATTGAAATATGTCAATGTTTAAATGTGTAACCCTGAAATAAAAGGATATTTATTGAATGAATCCCGAATTGGAACCAGTCAAGTTAAACCCTGTCGGAATAATCCATACTCCTTTCAAAGAACGGAAGGGAATGCCCATCCAACCTGCCGGTGGCAAAGGAATCAAAGCACAGATCAGGATTTTTTCTGAATATGAGGCAGGTTTGAAAGATCTTGAAGGTTTTTCCCATATCTATCTTCTTTTTCATCTCCATCGCAGTGAAGATTTTAAACTTCGGGTTTTTCCTTTTATGGATGAAGAGAAAAGAGGAGTTTTTGCCACCAGAGCTCCCAATCGTCCCAACCCTATTGGACTTTCTATTGTAAAACTTCAAAAAGTAGAGAAAAATATTATCCATATAGAAAATGTAGATATTCTTGATGAAACACCTCTGCTTGATATAAAACCTTATGTTGCGGAATTTGATGACAATGTTCCAACCAGTATCGGTTGGCTGGAAAAAAACCGGGGCAGAGCATCCAGCCATCGTTCCGATGATCGTTTTATCAAATAATTCCAATTAAACATCCACCATTGCACAAAGGATTTTAAACATGTGGTTTACAAATAAGAATTATTCCGTGTTGATTGTAATTAGTTTTATGTTGTTGTTTTCGGCTTGTTCAAAACAAACACAACGGGAAGAACCCGGAGCCGCCAAAAAGACTGTTTCTGAAAAGGATTCAGAACATAAGATTCAAATAATAGATACTGCAACCTTGAAAAAAGATTTTCTGGGAAAACCCGAAGTGGTGCTGATTGACAATCGTCCTCCTCACAAGTTCAAACAGCTGGGTCATTTGCCTGGAGCTGTCAATCTTCCCTGGTTCAAGCAAGGCCATCCCACTAATGTTATGACTAAGGAACTTTTGAGCAAACATGCCCGGGGTAAAACCATAGTCTTTTATTGTACCGGAGCCATGAGAGCCTGGCACGCTGCCAAAGCTGCTCTGAAGTGGGGGGTTCCCCCTGAAAAAATTTATTGGTACAAAGCTGATGGAATGGTTATTCAAAATGAATTAATTGTTTTGTTTTAATTGTTATTTAGTTCCCGTCCCAAAAATGGATGTCATCGTCTGGCGACGGAATTTTACCTCATCAGTTTTGTCGTAACTGCTTGAAATAGTGCCAACTATGTCGGCGCAGTTACTCCGCGCATCTGAGGTAAACTTCTTCCCCAGCCAAAAACACCACTTCTGGGATGGGAACTAATTCCCGTTCCAAAAATGGATGTCATCGTCTGGCGACGGAATTTTACCTCATCAGTTTTGTCGTAACTGCTTGAAATAGTGTCAACTATGTCGGCGCAGTTACTCCGCGCATCTGAGGTAAACTTCTTCCCCAGCCAAAAACA
>JAWLEA010000182.1:0-5038 GCA_041686345.1 Polyangia bacterium
ACTTCTTGAAATAGTGGCAACTATGTCTGCGAAGTTATTCCGCACATCTGAGACAAACTTCTCATTCAGTTAATAACCCCCATTCTGGGATGGGAACTAACTAAAAATAGAGGTTGTTGTTTTTATAATGTTTTATTAAAAAATTAGTGTATTTGAAATTTTAGCGAAGACTTTAAACTTTTCCCCGTGGTGAGATTGCATTTCCAAGTACCTGAAATCCTGTGCTTATCTTTAATTTTAAATTGAAAAAATGAACGACTTTTATTTGGACTTACATTTTCAACTTTGGAATCTACTATTTTTCCTTGTGGATTAATGATTTGCCACCGCGCTTTAACCAGAGGATGACGGTTTATCCATTCTACTATACATCCCATGTTCTCTCCTGAAGAAAACCTCTTTCTGGAACCAACAAACCACGGTAGTTTATGTATATATTTTATTTCTGTAAGATAAGTCCACTTGATGGAATTATTAGCTTTGATGCGTCCTTTTAAATCCTTAGTTCGCAGTAATCTGCTCAACCAACCGTTATTCACAAAGTAATAATCACTTATAGCTGGTCTGAAATAAAAAACCCCGTAAATATTAAATTGATTATAATTAAGGTTTAGAAATTTTTGTAAAAGAGCCTGCCCCTGAAATTTTTCTGAAGGCCATGCGACAGCTTTATATTTTTTCCTCAAAAAATCTCTGTACCATTTTTTGTTTTTATCCAAATACATTCCTTTGGTTACAACAACTTTGTCTTTTTCTTGTGGATGAAGTGAAAATGCTTGATACCAAAGAGTAAAACTTGCTCCATCAGTATCTGAGATTACTATTGAATTTTCAGGAAGCTTTTCCCAAACCTGTTCTCCAAAATAATGGGCAAGATTAAATTGATATTTGAGGTTATAATTTTTAGCTAATTTTTGGACTCCTGCCCCTGTAACAATCGCAATAACCAAAACAGCTGTAAATTTTTGCAATTTTGTTTCACCCAAGCGGGCCTGATATAACCAGTTTGCTCCAATCCCCGCAAAAATTGCCGCCGCAAAAAATGGAAAAACATAATAAGCACCTATATCTTGAACAGAATAAATAGAAACATACAAAATACAGCTGACAAAAAACAGCAGTACAAAAATTGTTGTTTTCAAATTTTTGGAAAATAATTCCAAACTACCCATTAGAGTGAGACTAATTCCAATTACACCAAATTCTTTGATAAAACGTCTAAAAAAATTATTAAATCCGGAAACAAAACCGGAATAATTTCTGAATACTGAATATTCACTGCCGGTTACATGTTTCAAAAATGATGATAAATTATCAGGTTGGTTCCAGGCAATACCTTGGGAATAAATAGCACTTAAGGGCAAATACAGATAGAGGAGTTGAAAGGATGAAAATATTAAAAGAATGAAACCCAAAACCTTGAATTTCAAAATTTTCTTGTAGTCAGTTAAAAAGAGCAGGGATAATACTGAAGGGAAAAATAGAGAAGTTATCAGGTGGTTTGAAAAACCTAAACCGATAAACATTACCAACAGGTAAAGGTCTTTGTATTTTTCAGTATGAATCCATCTGACGGCAAAATAAAATATTCCTCCAATAATAAAATTGTTAAGTGCATAAACCTCTATTATCCTGCCGTGTTGCCACCAAATCCTTGAAAAACAAAAAAAGAAAAGTGCAAATAGTGGTATCCAATTTTTTCGGGTTAAATAATGAACCGTTAAAAACAGCCACAATATTGCCCCGGCTTCGAAAAATGCACTCATTAAATGAAGTCCGGTTACTGGAGAAGAAAAAGTTAACCACGAAAATAATTTTCCGATAATAACAAATAGTGGATAACCGCTTGGGTGTGGGACTCCCCATGTAATTACCGCATTTGCCAATTCAGGGCTGTCTCCCCAGGTAACACCGGGAGGCAAAGAATAAAGATAAACAGTAAAGGGAATCAGCCAGGATAAACCGGCAGCAAGGTAGAATTGATATTGTTTGAAGAATTTTAAAGTGTTTTTTAATTTAAATTTATTTTTCAAAGACATAAATCCTTAGTTCTAATTTCTCAAATTACCTCAGGTTTTTCATAAACTAGCATAATTTTCGGGTTTTTTGTCCCAATTTTTTCTTTTTTCAAAATTCTGGTCTTTTGTGTATAAGGAAAATGTGTGTTTTTGCTTAAAAACCAAAATTGGAAGGAGGACAGGGTGAATAAAAAAAGATCAGGGAAAAGAAACAGGAGTTGGTGTAAGTTTACCAGTGATTGTGCCATCACCGAGTTGGCCAGAAATATTTCCCCCAGCAGTATATTTTGCCAGTGTTTGTTAGAACGCAGTTGTGCGCAGAGCCAGCACTGATCTGAATGAAGGTGAAACATTGACCGTTTAAACATTTTTCAAACTTGCCACAACTGATCTACGTTATATTCGCCCCAATTTTCAGCGTTGTCAGTTTCTTTGCCAAGAGCAGTGACAAGCTGTGACACGAAACTGTGTTTTTAGTTGAACTTTAAAAGTATTAATTTATGAAAATATTGGAACAGTTTGCTTGGGGAAAGTCTGCAATGGCTTTGCAGATATAAAGGATGGGGATTTTGGTTTTTTGCAGGTTATTTATTTGAATTTACGGTTGTACATTTTTTGGAGGCGGGAAATCATACGCGAGCCTTTTTTGGAATGGATGATTCCTTTGCCGGCTACCTTGTGAATATAGGAACTGGCTATTTTCAGCTGTTTGTCAGCTTCTTCCGCTTTTCCGCTTTCGATAGCGGTTTTGGCTTTTTTGTGGAAGGTTCTCATGGTTGAAAGAAAAAAATTATTGCGTTGTCTGCGTTTTAAACTTTGACGATGTCTTTTGAGTGCTTGTTTATGATTTGCCATAATATATCCTTATTCAGTAGTAAGTGTCCTTGATAGTGTTTTCGGTTTATCGAAGAATCCACTTCGATTCCTGGAACGAACACTAATTAGCAACTAAATATCAAGTTGTCAAGAGTTGAATAAAATCAGAAGTAAAATTCCGGTCTTCTGTTATTAAAAATGTGGTTGACAGAGTTGATGTTTTTGTTGGAGGCCTTTTGCAGATCGATTTCTACAAAATCGTGATGCTCTCCTGTGACCGGTGCTTGGGATAAGACTTCGCCTTTGGGGCTGTAAATGATTGATTCTCCTGTAAAAACAAGTTCGCCCTTCCAGTTTTCCCGGCCACAGCGGTTGGCACTGATGGTATAAACCTGATTTTCAAGGGAGCGGGCAAACATGGCTCTCTGACAATAGGGCATTACCAGATTGGTTGGATGTGCAATGAGTTGAGCACCTTTAAGAGCCAAAGTGCGTGCTGCTTCTGGGAAAAACCAGTCAAAGCAGATCATCATGCCTATTTTTCCGAATCTGGTTTCAAAAACATTGAAACCAAGGTTGCCTGGGAGGTAAACTTCTGATTCAAAACCAAAAAGATGAGTTTTGCGATAATTGCCGATGACTTTGTCGGATTTTACTAGCAGGGAACTGTTGTAAAACCCATCTTCAGAGTATTCGGGATAACCGATTACTACCAGGCCGTTGATTTGATCTGCAATTTTTCGGGCAGTATCAGCAGTTAGTTGATTGTACTTTTCAGAAGAAACTTTGCCTAGACTTTGTTTGTCAGGGTAGGAATAGCCGGTGAGAGCAAGTTCCGGCAAAACCAGCAAGTCAACCTGATCGGGATTGATGTGGTTGTCAATATATTGGTGCAGTTGCTTGATATTATTCTCAACCTGGTTTAACTGGGGGGTAAATTGAACATAACCGGCTTTCATCAATGAATTCCTTCCTTGAGTAGTTGTGCCTGGTGATGAGCTCTCAATCTGGAGACAACGTCATCGAGATCTCCATCCATTACAGCATCGAGATTGTGGCGGGTGTAATTGATGCGGTGGTCGGTGAGGCGATCCTGGGGATAATTGTAGGTTCGTATTTTTTCACTGCGATCACCTGAGCCAACCTGGTTGCGTCGTTTATCCCGGCGGGCTGCTTCCTGCTTTTCTCTTTCTATTTCAAAGAGTCTGGTTTTGAGGATTTTCATGGCTTTGGCTTTGTTTTTGTGCTGAGACTTTTCATCCTGGCAGGTTACTATCATTCCGGTGGGCAAATGGGTGATGCGAACAGCACTGTCGGTTTTGTTGACACTTTGTCCTCCCGGACCGCTGGCACGCATGACGTCAATTCTGAGTTCCTTGTCGTCAATATTGACTTCAATATCTTCAGCTTCAGGAAGAACAGCTACTGTAGCAGCGCTGGTGTGGACTCTTCCCTGTGATTCGGTGGAGGGGACTCTTTGAACCCGGTGGACTCCACTTTCAAAACGAAGTTGGCTGTAGACCTCTTTGCCTTTGATCATGGCGATAACTTCCTTGAAACCATCTTTGGTATTGGAATAGGAAGCTGACATGATTTCAACTTTCCAATCGTGCTTTTCAGCATAATATGAATACATGCGAAATAGATTGCCGGCAAAAAGAGCAGCTTCTTCTCCTCCGGTTCCGGCTCTGATTTCGAGCAGAATATTCTTTTTATCCAGGGGATCCTTGGGCAGAAGTAGCATCTTCATGTCATTTTCAAGATCTGATATTTCGTTCTGAAGGCTTTTTATTTCTTCTCGGGCCAATTCCTGGATTTCGGGATCAGGGTCTTGGGCCATGGCCATGGCATCTTTGAGTTCATCCATATTCTGGCTGTAGATTTTATATTTATTTATCAGAGGTTCAAGATCAGCTCTTTCTTTGGAGAGTTCAGTGAGTTTTTTGATATCTTTGGCAACTTCGGGAGTAGCCATTTTTTTGGTTATTTTTTCAAAATATTCAAGTAATGATTGAACTTTGCTGATAAATTTGGGTTTGTCCATGAGGTCCTCTTAACTGATCCCATTTTAATGATGGGAGGATTTGACTCAGGCAAGAAAATCGAGATGCCGGTCACGGTTTCGCAGATATAGTTTGGTAATTATATGAAAATGGAAATGTCAGACCAGAGCAGTTGCAGCTTCAGAGTTTTTGTTATCTTTT
>JAWLEA010000045.1:0-22274 GCA_041686345.1 Polyangia bacterium
AACAAATGGAAACAGTAAATATTTCTCTCGTCTCCATGGGATTAGCTTTTGCCCTGCTCCTTGTTCCCCTGGGACTCAGTCTGTTTTTCAGATTTAAATTAATCAAACAAATCTTTTATTCCACTTTTCGCATGACAGCCCAACTTGTTTTGATTGGGATCTTTCTCAAATATCTTTTCAAGTGGGATAATTCTCTGATTAATTTTATCTGGTTGACAATAATGATTCTGGTTGCTGTTTTTTCTTCCATCCGCAATGCTGCCATGAAAATATCTTCCCTTTTTCTTCCGGCTTTCATTTCTTTTTTTCTTTCAACTTTTCTGGTGGTTTTATACCTTAATGCTCTGGTAATTCCTACTGACAGTATTATGGAGGCGAAATACCTCATTGTTCTGGGTGGAATGCTGCTGGGAAACTGTTTGAGAGGAAATATTATCGGGATCAGCACCTTTTACAATAAATTGCGTCAAAATGACAAAAATTACCTCTATACTCTAAGTTTGGGTGCATCCCAATTCAAGGCCCTGCTTCCTCATTTTCAGAGGAGTGTTGAACTTGCTCTCAAACCTACCCTTGCATCTATGGCAACCATGGGCATAGTCGCTCTGCCCGGCATGATGACCGGAGTAATTTTAGGAGGAGCTGATCCTGAAACTGCTATCAAATATCAGATCGTTATTGTTGTCGCCATTGTAGTAAGTACCATAAGTTCAGTAGTATTTTCCATTCTGCTTTCATTGAAATTGTGTTTTGATAAATATGGAATTCTTCGCAAAGATATTTTTATCAATCACAAAAAATCATCTTTTCCGAAAAAAATCCCCCTTATAAAAAGATAACTCCAGTTTAGCGGCCTTAAATTCAAATGGATTAAAAACTAAAGTCCAAGAAAACCTTAATCAGAATTTTTCTGTTTTGCATCCGCCCGGGGATTTTTTAACTTGAGAATTGACCCATAGGTAATGGCGTTTTGGGAACAAGCTGTCAAACATCTTCCGCAACTGGTACAATCAGTTTTCATTATTTTTCCATCCAGAATATCTGAAAGAGCATTTGTTGGACAGGCTGATTCACAAACACGACAATCTGTACATTTTTCCTGATCTATCTGAATCCGATAAAAACTGATTTTCTCAATCAACCAGGAAAAAAGTCCAAAGGGACAGATAAAATAACAAAAGGGACGATAGATAAACAAAGAAAAAATCAAATAGAGTAAAACAGCTGTTAACACAGTGGGTTGAGGCAAATAAAGATCAAAAATATTAAAGGGATTAATACCATGATAAATGATAAGACCTTTGATATTGCCCAACCAACCAAACAGATAACCAATAAATAGAATAAAAAGCAATATTCTTACGGTATTGCTGAAAAAGAAAGGTAACTTTATTTTTTTTAGCTTTTTTAAAAAGGGTAACGAATAAAACAGCTCCTGGAGAGCTCCAAAAGGACAAGCCCAGCCACAAATCAACTTGTTACCTATTCCAACAAAGAAAATAAAAATCAACAAATAGAACAATTTGCCGGAAAAACTGAGGTAATAGCCTGCCAAAGCTTTAAAGGGCTTGATCAGTGCTTCCATCGGATTTGGAGATTTGCCAAAACCAAAACCAATAATCAACAAAGCGAACACCAGCACAAACAAGTGAACGAATCTGCCTGAGCCGGATTCATTCTTTTTTAAATACCTTTTTCGTTTTAAATAAAGCAAATAAAACAGTCCGGCCAAAGCAAACAAAATATAAATATAATATTTAAATTTTGATGTTCTTCTGGCACTAAAGCGTTGGCTGTGATTTTTTGATCGGGAATAGAGACGTATATATTTCCGGTTTTTCAGGTCATTTTTGCTGGAAATATTGGGTTTGCTCTTTCCTTCAAGTTCAATTTTTTTCTTGTTGACATCAACATACCCGGGTCCCACACCTCTTCCCGGTCCCAGTTTTCTGCCCTCCCCATAACCAAGTCCGGAACCTTCTCCTCTGGAAAAACCACGCCGACGTCCACTACCATCCCTTAAACCACGTCGCAGACCTTTACCGCGAAAATTACCCATACCCCTGCCATAACTACCGGGATTCTGTAAATAAAGGCTTGTTATCACCAAACCTGTTATCAAACCTATTATCAAAAAATAGAATATTTTCTCCAAGGATGAATATTGTGAAAACTTCTTTTTCATTAACTTGACCTTTCTTCCAAACTTACAAAACACCCTTAGTTATGTCTAATTGCATAAGTCAAGTCAACAACTTTACCGGAATAATATTTGTTTTTGAGAAGAGTTGCTCAGAAAAAACCAATAAATTCCCCTTTAGAATAAAGAAAAAAATTCAAAAACTAATAAAACACCCCTGATGCTTTTATTCGAAAAGGAGAAGAAACCAGAGAAGAAGTTTAAGATATCAAGGATTTGAAACAACATAGAGTTTGGGGGAAACATAGAACATGGCCCTGATCTTATCCGGGGCAGGCGCTCCGCTGACACCGAAGGGAGGAAAAGAAGCAACCGGCATCATCTCGCACCATTCAAAACAACTTCCCACTTCTTGAACATACAAACTCAATCCCGAGGTAATGGATATTCCGTAGGGACCAACAGTTGTAGAAGATGTACCACAAACTTGAGAAGGATCAACTGTTACCCAGCCGTCATCATTTTCAATAGCCAAATAACTGGAAGTTATATTTTCCGGTTCTGGACGAGGTTCACCAGCATTGCTCCAATCAATCTGAATGGGATTATCACCGGCAGGAGTAATAGCTTGGGTATTATTATCTAAAGAGTAAGAATAAGCCCACTCTCCAGCCAGGAGTGTAAGGGTGCTTTCAGTTTCGCCATCCCAACTGACACCATAAGCCGAAGTTATAGCTGAACCCGATACTCCTGGAAAATCCGTGCTCAACTGACCATGTCCAATCCACTGCCGAGAAGGAAGAGAAATGATGTGGTAAGTGGATTCGGTGAAAACATAGGCTTGATTGAGAGTTTGTACATTGGCGGCAGCTAAAACAGGCAACTGGGGTGCATGAGGATCCCCCGCATAAAAAATTGTCTGTTGAAACCAGCCGCCGGAAACTGTGTCTATCGTATTCAACAAAGGCAGACTTTCGTGTTCACACAAATGATTGCAACCATCTCCATTGTCTGTATTGCCGTCGTCACATTCTTCCATTCCTGTCCAGGTGTAACCGTCGCCGCAACTGGCATTCAGACATTCATTGGTGCAATCGTCAACATTGGAAGAATTGCCGTCGTCGCATTCTTCCTCTCCCATCCAATGGTAGCCATCTCCACAACTGGCATCCTGGCAATTATTGAGACAGGAATCATTGTTGGAAGAATTGCCGTCATCACATTCTTCATTTTCATTTAAAATACCATCTCCACAATTGGGCAAAATACAGGTAGTTGTATCAAAGGTGCAACCTGAACTGCAGGATAATTCTCCTCCGGTAAATCCTCCCTCGATACTTTCACAGGTATTTCCCTGCAGATCCGTACCGTCGCATTGTTCATCCTGATCCACAACCCCATTGCCGCACAGAGGGGTGCATACTGATGGTTCACCTTCACAATCCCAACCTGACTCCAACAAACATTCGGCATCACAACCATCACCTTCCTGTCTGGAACCATCATCACATTGTTCATCCTGGTCCAAAACTCCGTTGCCGCACAAAAGAGTACACGTAGAAGGTGAACCCTCACATTCCCAACCTGTTTGAATCCGACATTGGGGATCACAGCCATCGTCATAAAGATCGTTGCCGTCGTCGCATTCTTCCCCTTCTTCCACCTTATAATTTCCACATTCTGCTTCTCCTGAATCCTTGATATTGTTTGATTTGGCACAGCTATACACCAAAAGCAGGGTAAACAGAGAAAATACTATTGAAAACTTCATCATTAACTCCTTGGTTTCAACTTAATTGCAAAATTACCACAGAAAAATTGAAGTTACTATTTTCAACAATTCACAAAACTTTTGTTAATGCTTTATCCGACGGATTAAGCAAAATAATCCTGCAATCAAAAAGAGGGAAGAAAAAGGTACCTTCCCGGAAGATTTTCCGGGATGAGCACAACCACAGCCATCATCATTGGCGGTAGAAGTATCTCCTGTGCCATTATTGGTGTTATTGGAGTTGTTGGTATTATTGTTGTTGCTTCCCCCGGAACAATCAGGAATTCCGAGTGCTGGTTCTTCTTCAGGTTCGGCAGCATCATAAACAAGAGCCATGAGATGCTGACCGCCAATATAACCATGGTTGGGTGATGGGAAAGCCATGGTAATCATTGAGGACATGAATTTGTTTTCAGGCATCATCTCGCCCCATCCGTTCATGGCTTCTTCATAATGTTGATCAAGCTCCCAAGTGGCTCCGGCGTCATAGGTACGGTAAAACATGGTTACAGCAGTGGGATTTTCTTCAGCATCGGGCTCACAATTGGAAAGACATACTGTTCCCAGAGCAACTCCGCGATTACAGTCAAAAAACTTGAGATCGCTGATATGAGTTGCAGGCGCTGAATCTATAGTTTCGGTAAATTTGAAGGGGGATTCAAATTCAACTGTAAATGAGTCGTGCCAGGGTAAACTCTGCTGGGTCCAGTTTTGTCCCCCATCATCGGTGTAATAAATATAAGCCTGCTCAGCATCATTGCCACTGATCCAGCCTCTGGTTTCATTGATAAAGTATACGGCTGTAACAACCATGGGGAAATTATCATGGAGTACAGTCCAATTGGAACCACCATCTGTTGTTTTAAAAACAAATCCGTTTCCATAGGATCTGGAAGGATTATCACTGTCAGGACCTGTTCCGCCAACCAGATAACCAATGGAGCCATCGAGCATCTGCAGATTATTCAAACTTGCATCTTGAGGTAGAGCCGGCAAAGTTCCCTTAGTAAATGCACTGTTTCCATTGGAAAAATAAACATCAGCAGAAGTTATTCCATAAATAGCTCCGTTGATATCTTTGACCATTTTGATAAACATTTCGTCAAAAGAATCATCGAGAACTTCCCAATTCATTCCTCCATTGGTTGTTTTCCAGACTATATTTTCGGAAAACTCAAAATCATTTTTAAATGGCATGGACATTTCCATTCCCGCCAAAAAACCATTATCCTGGTCGATAAATCTGATGGCAGAGAACATCACCATTCCCCCCTGACTGCTTGGTTGGGGCAGCATGATCTGGGAAAATGAAGCTCCATCAGTACTGCGATATCCAACCAATTGGGTATTTCCACTGTTTGAAGTAGCACCAATGAGCCAGGCCAGATCGGGACCAACAGCATCCATGGCAGTTATGTAATTATCCTGGCCTTCTTGAGATACAGCCAGATTCCAAGTCTGTTTTGCCCAGGCACCAGGAATAGAAAACAAAATAATAATGATTACAAAAATTGATTTTTTCAACATTGTTTTACCTCTGAATAAACTGAAATTATTCCATTACTACATTTTTATGCTTGCATATGCTTACATACATAAACCAAACGGATCTTCTTCGGAAAGAATAATACAATCTTCCACTCCGCATTCACTGTATTCCTGTTCAGCCGGAGGATCGGGATTACAGATATAATGACAGGTTTCCTGACCATAAGGTCCGAAACAAGTATGTCCGGGCGCACAATCTGTAGAATCGATGCATGATTCACCTCGAAGTTTATCACCTGCTTTGTTTGCATCTATACAACTTACCATGTCATCTGTTCCTTGAAACATATAACAATATTCATCGGTTGCACATCCTTCGGAAGCTGTATATCCCCATTCCTCATTATAATAATAGTTGCATTCATCTACATCTTTACACAGATAAGCCTTGTTGTTATTACCAAGATCAAGTTCAATTGAACACATTTTTTCATTGCCACACATGGTATATAATTCAAAACAGAATTCCCTGCATATCCCATTGATTTCGGAAGGATCCGAATCATGCTTGTAACAAAATGATCCAATCATACAACCATCCTGATGATCAGGACCGTCAACGGGAACACAGATATCATAATCTGAAATCTGCCCTGAATTGATACATTCCACTGTGTTGGAAAGATCTGTTATAGTGCATTTATAACCGGGATTGCATTCATTTTGATAAGGAAGATCTTCAACACTGCAGGTTCCGGGATCTTTGTTGTTGGTGTTGTTGGTGTTGTTGGTGTTGTTGGTATTGTTGGTGTTGTTGGTGTTGTTGGTGTTGTTGGTATTGTTGGTATTGTTGGTGTTGTTGGTGTCGTTGCTTTCATTGATGGGATCACAACTTGTGTTCAAAAAAACTATCAGGATAAAAATAAGAAAATGAAAAGATAATTTCATAATTGACTCCATATTGAAATGGGAACTAATAAAAAGTTTATTAATGCAGAGATTTTACCATAAAAACTGATTTTTTCATAAAATTTCAATGCAAAAATCCAAATTGCTCCTTGATATAAATACCATATTTCTGTGGATATTCTAGTTACCAGAAGTGGTTTTATTTGGCCAAGGCTGAAGTTGGAGTGAGCTGTTTTGGATAGAGAGGATAAGGAAGACCCAATTCCCTGGAATATAAAACCCAGCGCCCCAATACCCTTTTGACATAATGACGAGTTTCATTGAAAGGAATCTCTTCTATCCAACTGTCCAGGGCAAAAGTTTTCCTGTTTTTAATCCATCTTTTTACCTGATGAGGACCTGCATTGTAACCGGCAATAACCAGAGGCCAATTATTATTGAAAAGGCGAGCCAATTTTGCAAGATAAGTTGCTCCGAATTTGATGGAAACTTCTGGTTCAAGCAATGAGGAAACAAGAAAATCAGGGCGGTTTAACAGATCGGCTATTTCTTTGCCGGTGGAAGGAATAACCTGAAACAAACCAATAGCTGAAGCTGAACTGATTATATACGGTTCAAAAAAACTTTCTGAAAACATAATTGCATACAACAAAGGCAGGGGAAGATTTTGGGCTTTAGCCTCACGACGAACTGTTTTTTCCCAGGGGAGGGGAAGATGATCCCCCCAATCCGGTGAAAGATGAGGCCAGTTTAAATCAAGAGTTATTATACTTTGCAAATCTCCTGGAAATAGATTGGGAGTTGATTGACGTTGATAAAAACGATCACAATTCAACGGTTTTCCTTCAGCCAGATGCCAGCATTCCCAGAGCCGATACTTGTTATAACGCCTGCGGGTGGAATTGGAGGCAAAATAACGATACAAAAGAGGAGAGGCTTGTTTCTTCAATCCCTGTTCGTATAAAGCAATTGCCGAAAGTAAAATCGAATTATCTGCAAATTTTTCATATAAATTTTTAAATTCTGCGGATTGAAGTTTACGCTTAATTCTAAGTACCGGGAGATAAAATTTATCTTCTCTGTCTTTGAGATCACCAAAACGATAGATTAACATCTGGTTATAATAAAAAGCCTTTATTGGTCTGCGCCTTAAATCAGACGGAAACTCGAAACTTCGATTTTTAAGCAACCAATAATTACTTTTTTCTCTGGTGCTCCTGTTACCCATTTTTTTTATTTTATTCAGGATATCATATCCTTCATCCTCTTTGCCCAGCATGAGAGCACTATAACCGTAACTCCATTGGAGAAAAGGATATTCAGGTTTGATTTTATCCAAATTCTTAAAAATTTTTCGATAATTTCCTCCTGTGAACCAGGTTTTTACAGCTCGAACCAAATGCTTTATTTCCCTGGTTTTTTGCCAGTCTCTAAAGTGATCCTCCGCCACTTTATCAGGCAAAACCAAATGATTTTTCAATTTTTTGTGTAACCATTCACCTTTTTCTGTTTGTTTCAATAGATTTCGAGCTTTGCCATAATTACCCCGGTAATAATAAAATTTCGCTTTCAGATAGGGAAGGGAACATCCATTAAAATATTCAGGAATCAAATCATATACCCCTCTGGTCAACAACCGCGTGATCTGTTTTTCACGTTTTGAGCAGGGTAAATTTTTGATGGCTTTTTTTCTATCTTTTTTTGAAAGTGATTCAGGATGATAATCAAACAGATAATTTTTGAAGGTTTGTAATAATTTTTTCTGTTCAAGGTTCTGTAACTCTTGCAGAACCCTTTCAAGATATTCTACACCTTTTCTGTAAGCCGGTAGAAACTGCCATAAATATTTGTAAATTAAAATTTTTTTCATTGAAGGCGCTGAATCGGCACATTTTTCAATAATCCTCAACCTGGTTTCCAGCAGATATTTTTTTTCAAGAAGATATACCTTGAAAAACTCATGATTTTTAATTTCTTGGCGCAAAAGCCGGTGACAGACTTGATGATTATTCAGGAGGAATTGCTTAATTTTGTTTTTGTCCAGATTTTTCAGATGAAATAAAAGGGCATTATCTCTAAAAACAGGAGGAGAATTTTTGAGTTTATGCCAAAATTCAAGACTGTTTCCGGGATCCGATTTTTGTTTCATCTCGGTCAGCATTCGAGCCCATTGACGATATTTGGATTTTTCGAAAGTACCAGAAATTTTTGAGGGATCATCAGATACTTCCATCGCCAGAGAAAAATTTAGAAAAAAGGTAAAATAAAGAGAATAAAATATAAACATTGAGTAAATAAGTTTAATCTTTCCGATTGAAAATCATGAAAACAATCTGAAGTTGTAAAAACTAAAAGGATTTGAAGCAGTAACTAGTTCCCATCCCAGAAGTGGGGTTTTTGGCTGGTGAAGAAATTGGATTGAGATGCGCGGAATAACTTCGCAGACATAGTTGCCACTATTTCAAGAAGTTATGACAAAGCAGATTAATTCAATTTCCGTCATCAGACGATGACATCCATTTTTGGGATGGGAACTAATTAGTTTCCATCCCAGAAACCTGAGGATGATTTTACCCAAAAAAATACATTAAGCCAATAAACCCCTGAAAGATTTTAAAAATAATGGGAAAACAGGAAAAGCGTACTATTTTTTGGAATATCCCTTATTGTTGAAATAGTATATCTGCGATTTTTTGGAACTCCAGGGGAAAATAAAATCAATTATATTGTTATCTCCTTCTGAACCTTGCCAATTCTTTTTGGTGATTGTTTTGCTGGCTTTATCGAAAGAAAATTTAGCCAGATACATTTTGGAACCTCTTCTTCTGCGGATGGTATATTTGTTTACCAGAAAATGCTTGCCGTTGCGAAACTCAATAAAATGAGAAAAGATTCGTTTAATTCCTTTTTTGGTAATTTTCCAGACTGCCATTCCTTTCCAGGTTGCAGTTCCAGCATCACCGGAAAATTCTGTTAACACCTCTGGTTTTTTGTCGTTGTTGAGATCTAAAAGTTTGAATTTTTTCAATCCCGATTCTGTGACAGCAAGAGATGTATAGATAAAACTTTTACCTACATCACCTCCGATCACAATCAGAAATTTATCTGCCAAAACCAGTCTTTCAATTTTCTTTCCACCAACAAAATTACCAAATTTTGATTTTTTTACATTGTATTCAGAAAGACCTAATTTTGCCAAAGCACTCTGATAAAGTCTTTTGGGGCCACCAAAATCTATTCTGGTCATTTCAGGATATTGTTTTTTATCAAGACTTGCAATTGTTTCCGGTTTTGCTTTGACGGCACTGTCTGTATCATAAATAGTGAGATTAAAAGGCATCACGGGCATCCCGTCGTACAATTTGAATTTACCCCAGGGAATACCTACTTCAACTGCATAACCGAGCCGTCTTTTTACCACCTTGACTTTTATTCCTCTGGTTTTACCCACAACCTTTCCCTTATTTTTATGTTTGGGCGGAAATACCTTGATTTTGTATTTTTTTTTATTGAAAGCCATAACAAGATGATCGTGTTTTCTGGACAATCTTTTATAACGGACAATTCTGCTGTCAGTTACATCAACCATAAAATAAAGGCCTTCTCCTTTTACATAGGAACATTTCACTTCAGAGGCAAAATCCGTTTTTCGCTTGATTTTATCATTTCCTTTCACAATATCACCCTTTTCCAGATAAAGAGGAGTCAGGGCATCCCATTCATTGAGAATTCCATCTATTCTGATGGTTTTTTTGGCTGATTGTGGACAGGTTAACCTGGCATTATTGACCGAAAATAAAGCTGCACTCAATGTAAGAATGAAAAACATAAAACCTCCAGATCTGTTGAAATCATCTTTTGCGACAAAGTCTGCTTTTAATTATTATGGAGTGGGTTGTAGACAGGGTTTTATCGTAGGATTTAACCTTGATATCACCGCTTCTTGCTTTGCGAGGTACCTTGGCAACTGCTTTGCGCGAATTAATGATCTTGGCAGGCATTAAAAATCTGCCAAGGTAGAATTTGGTATTTTTGCCAAAATTTACTCCTTTGAATACAATTTTATCTCCGGGACAGGCAAGGCGAGGCTTAACCGAATTCACCCGGGAATAAGGTGGAGCAACAGTAAAATATTTGCGCGAACTATTCTTTGCTCCCGGGCAGATTATCCTTATTTTTCCACTTTTTGCCCCTTTGGGTATTCTAACCCTGAGATAGGTATGTGAAACCCTCTGCAAAACAGGAGCTTTAACCTTTGATTTTCCAAAATAAATACGTGGCTGGGCACAAAAATTAACACCTTTGATTTTGATGATATCATTGTACCACCCTAAATCGGGAGAAAAACTGTTTATATGGGGAACCGGATAATTTGTAACAAAAGTATGTCCGGTATTCCTGATATTGCGGCCAATTCTTACTTTAAAATCGGCTTTGCTGATTCCAGAAGGAATTTGCACTTTGATAAGAGAACTGGAAATATATTTTTGTTTCAATTTTTTGTTGCCCAGATAAAATTTTAATTTTCTGCTGAATCTTTTACCCCTAATATCAACCCATATTCCTGCCGGACCTGTAAGAGGATAAATTGAACTGATTTTTCCCACCGGAGCTTTTATTTTTAATCGACCGGGAACAAATTTTCTGAAACGGTAGCATTTAACCAGTAATCTGCCACTGTAAGCTTTGGAGGGAAGATAAGCCATTATTTTTTTTGAATTTGATTTAATAAGTTTGAGTTTGGTGCTGCGTCTTTTCCAACCTTTTCTCCAACGTTTTAACCCAAATCTTCTGCGTTTGCGTGTAGAACGCCGATGACGACGTACTCGACGGAAACGAGGCTTTTTAACCAGATAAACTGCCGGGGAAGGACAGATATTTCTGCCACGAATCGTAACTATACCCCTATGCCAACTAGTTTGAGGAGAAAACTTTTTCAAAACTGGTTTTACTCGGGCAATCCGGTAGGAAAGCCCTGTATTCCAGAATTTTCCATAGGCATAAACTTTGAGTCTGCACTTGCCTTTTCTAATTCCGATTATAGTAACTTTGAAACGGCGGGGTGAAATATATTTACTTTTAAGAGCTGTACGACCACAATAAATTTTCATATTCTGATTAAAATTTACTCCGGTAAGATAAAAAGTGGAACCGGGAGGACCCTGCTTGCGACTCAAAGAAGAAAACTCAGGCCGGGGTGGTTTCAATCTGATAGTTTCAGATGAAACAGCCCTCCAGCGCCCGCATTTTATTTTTAATTTGGAAGGCTTGAATTTTTTGCCCGGAATTACAATTTGAAGTTTGGAAGGCGAAATAAAACGAACATCTTTTATCTGTTGCCGACCAATTCTCACTTTTGGTTTGCGACAGAAATATTTACCGGTAACAACCAGGGGATCATGGTACCAAACTTCAGTAGTTGACAAAGAATTGATTTCCGGAGGATTGGCAATTCTCAGATAAACATTGGTTGGATTTATCTTATTGTAGGTTTTGTAATGAAAAATATTGGAAGAAGCACCAGAAGGAATAAAAACTTTCCAAGTGTTCTGATTGACAAGTTTTTTGCGATTCAATTGTAATGAACCCAACCAGATTTGATCAGAGGATGAAAAATTTTTACCCTTGAGGGTAACCCAACTTCCGGGTTTGACTACCCGGGGAACAACTGAATCAATTTCACCATAAGGAGGAGTAATTTTAAGTTTTTTTCGGGTTTTGAAAATACGATTATAGCATTTGATTTTAATTCTGGAAGTTTTTGCTCCTTTGGGAATTCTAAATTGGACCATCCTTCTGTTCCTTTTGACCACCGAAGCCTTGCGACGACGTTTTTTGCGATGACCTTTGCCACGACCTCTCAAAAATACTTCAGGATTAGAACAGAATCTTTTTCCCCGCAAAGTTATGATGTCACCATACCATCCCCGTCGGGGACGGAATTTTTTGATTCTGGGAAGAGGAATGACTCTGAAAACAAAAGAAGTAGCCTGCTTTTTTTCACCCGGATTGCGGAAAAATATTCTGTTTTTTTTCAGATTACCCGGAATTTGTACTTTAACATGCCTGGAATTGATATACTTTGTTTTCAAATTGATATAGCCCAAGAAAAAACGGGTTCGAGGTCTGAAGAATCTACCCTTGATATTTATCCAACTTTTCTGCGGAGCTTTGAGGGGAAATACCCTGAGTACTTTTGTAATATTCTTCACTTTGAATCTCCGGGGTGAACGCAATGAACGTTTTCCCTGAGTGACAATGATCCATCCTGTTTTTGCCCCTTTTGGAATTTTAGCAATAATCTTTTTGCGATAAACTTTTACGATGGGAACATTTTTGCCATTGAGAGAAACTTTAACCTTGCCCTTGCGAAAATGATTACCAAAAATATTAATTCTGGTTCCCCAGGAACCGGAACTGGGTTTCATGCTGGAAAAGGAGAAATATCTTCTGCGTCTTCTGCGGCGACGGGCTGATCCTTGAACAGGAAAAAACAAACTCATACCCAGGAACAACATGGTAGAGAATAAAAATATTTTTTTCATGACAGACCTTTCAGTGCAGTTCTCTCAATCTGAATTTTTTGAAAAAATACCAAAGATTAATCTGGAGAAATCAGATAATTTGAAAACCTTGTTTAAACTCGCAAACCTGTTACACTTTTATTTTTGTTTTTGAAGGTTAATAATCTATATTACAAGTTTACGAAAGAGAAATTGACTAGAACTTGAATAATCAATCTGTATAATGAACTATAAACCAAATTATCAGTTAAATCAATTACTCAACCAACCTTTCCAAATGGCTGAAATTCATCTTTATCAAGTTCAGAATAACTCAAATCCGGTAGTGATATACTCTGAACAGTTCTGACTGGAATTACACCAAAATATTCAAACTCTCCTGGTCTTAATTTTTTTGATTTGATTGAATCTTTATCCTTAAGGTGAAATGTATGGAACCTTTGCTCAACCAACTAAAATCCCAAATTCTTACCCGTCTTCCCCGAGTTTATTATTCCAAACTTCTGGAAAAATGGGGTCAGTTAAAGCTGCAAAACAATCTGAATAATCTGCAAAAACGGCTTTTCTCAGATATCGTTTCCATTAACCTCAATGAAATGGAAAAACCCATAGAAGATTATGCCTGCCTTGATGAATTTTTTACCCGAAAACTCAAACCCGGAGTCCGAACCATCAGTGGAGACAGTAAAACTATTGTTTCTCCGGCGGACGGACGCATAGAATCTTTTGGCGATTTGAAAGACGGCAACCTCATTCAAGCCAAAGGCATCAATTACGACATCCATTCTTTTCTGCATAATCGGGAAATCTCCCAAAAGTTGAAAGATGGAAAATTTCTGACTATTTATCTTTCACCTCATGATTACCATCGAGTTCACTTTCCTGTAGGAGGTAAAGTAACAGATTACTGGCATATTGAAGGAGAAAGCTTTCCTGTTGGTTCTTTTTCCAGAAAAAATATCAAATCTCTGTACTGCAAAAATGAAAGAGTTGTAACTTTTGTCAAAACCAGATGCGGATTAATGGCTGTTGTAATGGTTGCAGCCATGGGGGTAGGAAATATTTCTCTTTCCTATCTGTTCAATCCCGAAAAATCAGTCCGAGAATTTAAATGTAAAGCTCCCGGAAAACCTATCAAGGTTGAAAAAGGCGATGAATTGGGTATTTTTCATTTAGGATCCACCGTAGTAATAATTTTTGAAAATAACCAGATAAAGTGGCAACAACTTCAGGAAGAACAAATTATCAAAATGGGTAATTCAGTTGCCCATTTTGAATAAATGATTTATTATCTGGCTATCGGCTACGACTAAAATTACCTTGAAATATCGGGAATTAATCATGGAAACTCTTTTTGACGGAAAACAGCTTGCAAAATTAAAAATTTTATCAAAAACCGATGGAAAAATAGATGCTTATATTCCACCTGTCCAAATAGAAGCCAATGAAGATCAATTAGACAGGTTTATCTTTCCCGAGGTAGATCTTTTATTCAAGCAACCAAAAAATTATGTATCTCAGGTTGTTTCCGGCACCATGAACTCACAAATCATAAACAACATTCCAGACAAAAATGAAACAGAAGAGATCGAACTTACAGATGTTTTAATCGAAGAAACTGAAGAAGACGAAAATATTACTGAAGAAATAAATGCTGAAGAAATTGAAGTCGATGAAATAAGCGAAAATCAAAAAAATGATCCTCCTGCTCCCCCTCCACCAACTCCGGCGTCAAATTCATCAGAAACCAAGCCTCCACCAACTCCAGCGTCAAATTCATCAGAAACTAAACCTCCTCCAACCCCGGTAAAAATCAAAAAATCAAAAAATTGGAGTGATAATTTTTTTGATGATGACTATCTTATTTCAGCCTATGCCAGCTCCAATACAATTATTGAACTGGAAGTGGATTTCCTTACCAAACATCTCAACATCAATGAAAACGACTCTGTCCTTGATGTCGGCTGTGGAGACGGCAACCACACGGTACGACTGATCAAAGCCGGTTACAACACCACCGGCATTGATATTTCAGTCCCTTTTCTTCTGCAATCATCCAGACTGGCTCAAGCTTATGAAGTTGAAGCAAACTTTATCAAAAAAGATATCCGAGATTTCAAAAGTAAAGAACCCTTTGATGCAATTTTCTGTATCGGTGGTACTTTTGGTTACTACAAAGACCAGGAAAATGAACAACTGCTTTGTCATCTCAAGTCCTTGCTCAAACCTGGAGGCAGATTGATTATTGAGGTAATTAACCGCGACTTTGCCATTTCAGTTCTTCCTACCCGCATCTGGTGGGAAAGCGATGATTGCATGATTATGGACGAGTCTTATTTTATCCATAAAAACAGCAGAGTGTACATAAAGCGCAATACCATTTTCACCAGTGGCAAACAAAAAAATAAAAAAATTAATATCCGCACCTATTCCATTGACGAATGGAACAATATTGTTACTGACTGCGGCTTTAAAAACAAAAAAATGTGTGGCAGTTTTTTGACTCCAGACGAATTTCTGGGTCAATACAGCCCCTCAATCATCAGTGTATTGGAAAAACCGGAATAATTTCCCAAATTAAAAAACAATCAGGGGGATGAAAATTCAAAAACAGGTCTGTTTTGAACTTGGAAAAGGAAATAAGTGCCTGCTCCCAGAGCTACAGCACCAACTCCAACAGCTGTCCAAAACCACCATTTCTTATAAACCGGGGTGGAAACCAGACACTTACCGGCTATACATTCTCCCCGGGGACAATCTCTGGAAGAATAACAACGCAATTGAGCTTCGACTATTTTATCCATATCGTAAACAGGGGTAGGTTTAAACAGATTTTCCACTGTTTTGGTGCTGAGGTTGCCAGGAATTACATTTTGCTTTCTCACTCTTTTTTTCCAATTTCCCAAATCTCTGTCATACCATGATATTTCAGCATCATTTACAGAACTTCTGAAAATGAGAATATTGTCGTTTCTGACCTTTTTGGATAACTCAGGCAGAAAAGGGGGAACTTGTTCTTTGTTTTGACGGATGAATTTACCTGTTTTTTCAAGTTTGGTACTTAAAGAAGCATAATTATCAGCCTTTTTGGGCTTGACTTCAACAACGGTTTTTTTGCTGTCACCTGTTTTTATCATTTGAAAAGAAGGCTTGTAACCAAGGCGAGCCCAAGTAAGAGCATGAACTCCTTTTTGAACTCCTTTCACAGTGACAGGACTGACCCCCACAAAATGACCGTTGATAAAAACCTGACCGGTAACGGAACTTTTTACCTGAACAGTATAAACTCCCCCTGATTTACCGGGATAAATCATGGCCCGTTCAAAAGCTTTTTTGGTTGCTTCGTCTTTATAAGCTGAACTGGGAAAGGGGTATCCGGGATATACCATATAGGCTTTGCGGAAAGAGATATTGGCTTTATCAATTATAGCATCAAAGAGTTGGGCAGCTCCAAGATAAAGGTAGGATAATGCTATTCTGCGTCTCAGTTTGTAGGAAAATCCGCTTTTTTGAGCTAATTTAAAAAATTTATCCCCAGCTTGGCTGAGCAATTTTCTAGCTTTGGCATATTGTTGATTAGAAAAAGCTTTTTTTCCTTTAAAATAGAATTTGGCGTAAATATAAATGTATTCTCTTTTTGGAGTTTTGGTTGCCTCAATAAAGGGTATTGTCAGATATTTTCCTCCTTGGGTCAATTGAGGATATAACTTGATTAATTGTTTGGAGCTTTTTTTCCAATAAGAGGAGGTTCCAAAAAATAAAATCAGATGGGAACCATTGCTTTTCTTTTTGGCTTGAACCCGGGAAATTGAACTCCAAAGAACAAAAAATACACTTAGAATTGTGAAGATTGTTGTAAAATTTTTAATTTTCATATGGTTAATCCGGATCAATTATACACCAGCCCTCATCTTCTTTGACAAGTTTCATGCTTTTATTGTCGGAATACTTGAATACTGCTGTATTGCCGGAGATGATGACTGGAAAAGTTTTGTATTCTGATAATTTTTTGATCAATTTTAATATTTCTTTATTATCTGGGGAAAATAATTGTTTAATATCTTTTTTGGAAAGAGATACTCGCATCTTTTCCGGAAGCAAAGAAGCCAGAACTTCGTAGTTTTTGAACTTGATTGCCAAAATAAACGATTTGATTGCTTCTTCAGGGGTGCTTTTTTTGTAAACAGGAAGAGGCAAGCCTGCAAATCTCCACCCTTCTTTGGTTTTTATCAGTTTGAAGTTTGATATTTCGTTGGAAACTTTAGCTTCCCGGTCTATTTTGTACTTTTGTCCTTCTAAGGAAGCAGGTTTCCTATGGGCTTCTTCCATAGCAACATTCCAATAAGAACTGTCAGTAATCTCACGCCAATGGGAAGACAAACCGGCATGAACTTTGGCAGAATTCTTGTTATCCCAGTGTTTAGCCCACTTCTGATAAGCATCAACCGGACATTTGTTGCGAGAACAGGAAAACCAGATTGAAAATATCAGCAAACAGGGAATAATTTTCGTTAACATAATTATTTTGGCACTCCAAATTTCTTGTCAACTTCTTTCAGTTTGGATGGGGGAAACTTTTTATAATGTTTATTGTGAATATCAATGGCTTTCTTGTCTTTTTTGGCAATATTTCCGATTGCCTGAATTGTTCTTTCCACCAGTCTCCAGTTTTCTGCTTTCAGATAAGCCTGAAGTTGATTGTGCAGAGCTTTATAAAGAGAGTTCTGGGCTTTAACCAGTTTTTTCTTGATTCTGCGTTGCTTTCTGTCGAGCCTTTTTTGAGAACCCAGAAGTTTTTCAGTTAGAAGGAAATAAGTTAATGCACTATCATTGTATGGTTCAAAGAGGGCTTTATTACCTTCCTTGAATTTTTTGCCATATAAATTCCAGGCATCACTTACTTTCTTTACCTTGTCTCTGGCCAATTCGATCACACCCAGCAACCAGGGTTTTGCAGGAGGATAATGAGGTAAAAGAGCAAGGATCGATTTAATTTTTATTTTACTTCTCTGACCTTTAGGGGTGAGATAAAAATTTACAATCCTTTCAAATTTATTGACATGGGCATTGTTGGGAGCAAGTTTTTTAAGAGCTTCTGCTGTACGTTTGAGCAATTTGAGATTATCATGGTTTTTATGAGCAAATTCCAAAGACAGAGTTGCTTTGACAAACTCCATTTTTAATCTTTCATAATATTTTTTTACTTGTGAATTTTCTTCCGCTATGGCTTTCAATCCCAACAAATACTCGCAAGCTGTGTCAGATTGCCCTTTATTACCGGTTGGAACAAGTTTGAGCTCTTGAATGAGTTTTTCGGTTTTTTTGATATGAGCAGTTGGATCTTTTGGATCTTCAACTTCTTTCGCCACAAACTGAGGAGGCGGAGGTGGTTTAACTTTTCGAAGCTCAGCTTCCAATTTGTCAATGCCTCCGGATTTTATCACCGGTTTATACAGAAGTTTGTTGGCGATAAAAAGACCAACGACAACCAGAACAGCGATAAATAAAATACCGAGAATCGCAAATATTTTTTTATTGCGACTGCGCTTGGCTGCTGCTTTTGATTCGGCAATTTCTCTTTTTTGTTCTACAGCCTTCATATCTTCAACTTTTACAGCCTGAAAAACTCCCGTTTGACCTGTACGAACAGAAAATTGTCTGCGATCTTCGCTGGTAAGTTTTTCACTGCCGTCTTTGTATCTTTCAGCCAATTCCTTGTCCTCATCGGAGAGTTCTCCGGTACCTTTTTTTACTTCCATCAATTCATCAGCTTTGACCGGACCGGCACTTCTTTCAACCTCTCCCTTTTTAAACCAGAGAGTTTCTCTGAAACCACCTTTTTTTCGTCGCCGGGGACGTCTGCGGGATTTACTGGTTGACTGAGAAGTATTGTCTTTGTTCTGAGCGGGTTTAACAGCTTTTTCTTTGGGAGATGAAGTTTTGCGTGCTATTTTGCTTGTTGAAACAGGTTCAGGAGACTGAGCAGACTGACCCGAAGAAGATGGCTGCTCGGCAGTATTTACAGGCGGAGATTCCGGAGCGGGTTGTTGGGATTGCGACTGGGATACCTGCTTGGGAAAAAGAGCAGTTATGGCTTCATTCAATAAAACCTGCAAATTTGGATATCTGGCGTTGCTGTTTTTGGCCATTCCCTTTTTAATAAATTCATTGAAAGTTTGGGGAAGCTCCGGTCTGATTTCGGTGGGCGGAGCAGGCATCTTTTGAAGATGAGCTTGAATCAGAGCATTTTGATCATTTTCAGAAAAAGGAGGAATTCCAACAACCATATAATAGAGAATCGCCGACAGGGAATAAATGGAGGAAGCCAGTCCCGGTTCTTTGCCCGTAGCCTGCTCGGGAGACATAAACCAAGGATTTCCATAAATACCATCACTTACAGGTTGAGCGAATCCAAAATTACTCAAATAAACCGTTCCGTCTTTTCCGAAAAGAATATTTGATGGCTCCAGTTCCCGATGGAATATTCCTGATTCAGCAGCTTTTGAAAGAGTATCTATCATCCCTTTGAAATATCCAATTGCTTCTTCCGGAGGGATAACTCCCTGGGTAATTCGCTCGGAAAGATTAGAAGATTCAATGGGCTGATTGACCGTAAACATTCTGCCGTCAGGAAGAAGATTATAATAAATCAACGCCGGCATCTTGATACCTGTGAGATTTTTCAGAGTTTCAAGTTCTTTTTCTATCTCCTCGGCATGATTCTGGCCTCTGACAACATCAGGCTGGGTTATAAAAACAATTACATTCCCATTAGTCTGATTGTCGGTTGCTTTATAAAAATCACCTATGGGTTTTTTATCTATCAGATCTCCGAGAGCAAATCTACCATCGAGAACATAAGATTGACCAGCCATCTAAACCTCCACAAAATTTACCAGTATATATCCGTTTTTTCTGATTGGTTCATACTTTGCAACTAAAACCAGATAAAAGGGAAAAGGCAAATATATTGCACATAATTATTTGAAATTAATATGATTCAGCCAATATTAAACAAGATTTCTACTGAACATTGCTGAAATAAAACACTTGGATTGTACAATATAGATGCAAGTATGCAAAGACTAAATTAATTCCCATCCCAAAAAGGAAGGTCATCGGCTGAATGCGGAATTTTACCTCATCTGCTTTGTTATAACTTTTTTTAAATAGTATCTACTTGAAATTACTCCTCGCATCTCAACCCAATTTCAGTCCCAGTCAATAGCCCCCATTTTGGGATAAGAACCAAGCAAAAAACAAATTTGCCATTAATATTACAATTTATCAAGTTTTTCTCAATAAATTCGTTTCTAAATATTCATAATAGTTACAAAAAATCTCCAAAATATTTTTATTTTTGTTAGATTGGATTCAGGTTCGAAAGCTCTCGTCTCAAAACAAAGATTATCGGAAGAGCCAGCCATTTTTTTTGATATTATCTGTTCATTTTATAATACTTTGATGTTTTAAAACAGATTCATTAATCACCACAGGATAAAATGTCACGATTTTTATATTTTATTTCAATTCTTTTTATCTTTCCAGGAAATTCAAAAGGGCGCAAAAGACGTACCGGAGATTATGTCAAAGTGGGAAATACTTTTTTCATGATCTGGGGGGGAGCAAAAACAGGAATCATGCCCAAGGGGGCTTCCTGTTCCCATGACAGTAAAATGCTTTATGTCAGTAATTTTGGCAAAAAAAACAAAGAAAACATCAGTGTATTCAAAGCCAATCCCCTTTCTTTCAAAAAATTCATCAATTACCCGGGTAATTCAATAGAATCTGTTGTCTCCTCAAATAATAATACCCTTTATTCAACCAATATGTATGGTCATTATCTCGATCTCATCAACTTGAAAACATATAAACTCAAAAGTAGAATAAAAGTTCTTGGTTTTCCAAAAGTAATTCTTCCAGACAAGAAAAACAATCTTTATCTCAGCCTCTGGGAAACGAGAGGTATAGCCAGAGTCAATCTTGACACCCGAAAAGTTGAAAAATATTATACCGGAGGCATCAATCCAAGGGGTATGGCTCTGTCCAAAGATGGAAAAAATTTGTATATCGCCAACAATGGTTCCAGAAACTACTCAATTGTCAAAACAGATTCCCTTGTTCCAGGTCAGAGACCCGAGGTCAAACATGTAAAAATGGGCTATGGTCCGAGACATGCTGTTATCTCGAAAAATGGCAAAACTCTGTATATTTCCGTTATGGGCAATTCTTCGGTTTATGCAATCAATACTGCAGATCTTAAAATCAAAAAACGAATAAAAGTCGGCCAAAAACCAAAAACCATTATGGAATCTCATGATGGCAAATTTCTCTATACAGCCGATTATTATGGCCATTCAATCACTATAATAGATACTGCCACCTTTCAAACTAAAATCCTGAAACTGCCCCTGGTGAGATCATCAGGATTAACCATCAGACCTGATGACAAATTTATTTATGTCACCGGCTGGTGTACCCATGACATCTGGGCGGTTCAACGAATAGATCCCGGTTTTTTTCCTCAACTTCCCCTTGGTAACGATTACTCAAAATTTCGTCATTATCATTGCCGAAAATGCAAACGCGATCTTATGGGTTGTAAAATTCTGAAAAAATAATCTGATAAACAACCTGATTAGTATGGAAAAATCATGACATATCTCAACGCCTTGATACTTGGTATTTTACAGGGTATCACCGAGTTTCTTCCTGTTTCCAGTTCCGGCCACCTGGTATTATTCCAGCACTTGTTCAAAATGAAACCCAGTTTATTGCTCAATGTTGCCCTTCACTTCGGCACCCTGGGTGCAATTGTGTTTTATTATCGCAAAGATATCATAGAACTGGCCGGTGCTTTTTTTAAACGATATCTGCAAGGAAACCAACAGCAACCGGAAAAAGTAAGTCTCATCTGGAAAATTATTGTTGCCACTTTGATAACAGCTATCATCGGGCTGATATTGAAATCTCCGGTCGAAAAGCTCTACTTCGGCAACAACACCGGATTCTGGCTCGGTCTCACCTTTATGATTACAGCCGGGATTCTTTTTTTTACAACCTTTGTGGGAAAACTCAAATATGATCAGGTTTCATGGCTTCAAGCCATCTTGCTTGGTGTTGTCCAAGGCTTTGCTGTCTTACCGGGAATTTCTCGTTCCGGGATCACTATTGCCCTGGCTCTTTTTTTAGGCATTAAAAGTGGTGAGTCTTCCCGTTTTTCTTTTCTTTTGGCAATCCCGGCAATTATTGGAGCCACTTTGCTGGAAATCCGCAATCTCAATCAAATAAATTATCCCCTGCCTTTGCTGGTTGGAGTTGTTGCAGCATTTTTAAGCGGTTTTCTGTCATTGATCTTCCTGATTAGACTCATTAAAAAAGGAAAATTCAACTGGTTTGCTTATTATCTTCTTCCCCTGGGTGTTTTTACGTTTTTTTACCT
>JAWLEA010000183.1:0-4973 GCA_041686345.1 Polyangia bacterium
CACTGCTGGGGGAAATATTGAATGTGGTGGTTTTGTTTGGTGGGTTTTTGTTTTGTAAATTGTTTTGTTTTGACGCATAATCTTTTTTATGGATGATGTTTATAACCACAAGGCTCGGGAATTTGTTCGGCGTTATGAGGCTGTTGATCCTGTTCGGGTTCATGGCAGTTGGATTCCTTTTCTTGATAATTTGAATCGGGGCGGATTGATTTTGGATATTGGTGCGGGCTCGGGGCGGGATGCTGCCTGGTTGGTGGATCATCCCCAAAAGTTCGAAGTTTTCGCTGTTGAACCGGCTCGACGGCTGCGCGAGCTCGCTGAGAGCAATCATCCCAATCCTGCCATCCACTGGTATGCGGACAAACTTCCCCAACTTAAAACCATCAGGAAATTCAATCTCAAATTCGATCTTATTTTGCTGAGCGCCGTGTGGATGCACCTTCCCGAAGCACAGCAGGAAAGAGCTTTTCGGGTGGTTTCCGACTTGTTGAAACCAAAAGGCATTATGGTTATCACCTTTCGCAATTCTGTCGCCGGTGAGAAGCGCCGCTTTCATCCGGTTTCAGCCAATGCCCTGCGCAAATTTGCCCGCAACAACGCTTTGGAAGAGATATTACACCAAAGCAATGCCGATGTTATGGGGCGCAAACAACTCCACTGGACCACCCTGGTTTTTCGATTGCCCGACGATGGTACCGGTGCCCTGCCCCTCCTGCGCAACATAGTAATCAACGACAAAAAAACCAGTACATACAAATAGTTCTCGTCCCAAAAAGGGAGGCATTTGCCTGAATACGGAATTTTACCTCATCTGCTTTGTCGTAACTTCTTGAAATAGTAGTGGCTATATCTGCGAAGTTACTCCGCGCATCTAAGGCAAACTTCTTATTCAATCAAAACCCCCCATTCTGGGACGAGAACTAGTTTCCCATTTAAACTTTTCTTTTGATTATAACCTTGAAAAGATTTGCTTTGCGGTCGTCGATAAATTCTATGGTGGGATACAACTTTAAAGCCCTGCTGATTCCTGAGCCCAGGCCTCTATAAGGCAAAAGGTGGGTTGCATAAGAAGCCAAAACTGGATTTCGCATATTGGAAACACCGTTTTTGATATTTTCAATTGTCAGGTCGTTATAAAGATGCCCTGGACTTATAATTTCGACGCGGTTTGAAAAAACAAACAATTTGACCGGGGCTGAAATAAAATAATTGCGATGCACCAGGGCATTTACCAATAGTTCTTCCAATACAACTCTGGGTATTTCAGGTTTGCCAATACTATTTACTCCCTGATCTCCCTGTATCTGCTTGAGGTTATTCAAAACAAAACCTAAAGATTGTTTGTAAATATCTGAAATTTTTCCTTCAAGATCGCGACTGTCAATATAAGTATCTATGGAAACGGCTTCTCCCGGATAAGCCACAGCTTTTACGATAAATTCCGGAAAAAATAATGACGGCGAATTTGAGAATAATAATGCTCCTGTCAAATTCAATTCCCCATTTTTGCCCAGATTAAGATTTTCTATAATTTGCTGTAATGGAAGATTTTGTTTATCAAGGGATTCCCCATAACGGTTACTGAAAAAATCCCGGAAAAATTTTAAATCCAATTCTGAAATTGTCATACCTCTGGCGGGTGAAATATCGGCATGCACCATTGCAGATTCCTGAAACAATCGCTGAATTTCTTCGCGGCTGGTGGCCTTTCTCTTGTCAGCTCCACTTTTTACCCAAATTTTTCCATCTTTATCACTGTAGGGTTTGTTTATGCCCTTTGAAACCATGATTATCATTACTTGTTTTTCATCAAAGGTTTTGATCTGGGAGATTGGGTTTATTGAAGGCCTGATGTTTTGACTGCAAACATTTGACAGCATTTTGTTGATTCTCTTAATATCATCATGTTTCAACCCCGTGATTATTCCATCATCATCAACTCCTATAATCAGATTTCCCCCCAGCGAATTACTGAAAGCTACAAGTTCAGCTGCCAGACTATCTTTATTAGAAATATTTTTTTTAAATTGAGTAGTACTGTCCTCACCTTGTTTGATAATCTGGAAAAGATCTATGGTTTCCATATGTTATATATCTCCTTACGACGCTTAAACGCATCTTCTCCACCTTCCATAATATCAATTATATTTTTTTGAATATCATGGTTATCTATGCTTCCACTTTCGATAAATATTTTATCGTTTTTGTAAGTACAGGAATTTACCAACTCAGCATCTCCCAAAACCGGAATATTTGGATTGTGGGTAGCAAAAATAAATTGGACATCAGGCTTCAATTTACGAATTAAAATGATAACATCCTTATAAATAGTCTGATTGTCCAAATCATCTTCAGGCTGGTCAATAATTATCAAGTCATTATCTTTCTGGCTTAAAATTAAAAGAATAAGCGCTGAAGCTCTTTGTCCCACACTATGTTGAGACAACTCCTTGTTGTGGTATTTAATTTTAAATCTGTCAGGAACTCGATATGTCAATAAAACATTAAGGTTCTCCTGAAATCTTTCTGAAAAAATATGGGGATTAGTACCAAAAAAGGATTCAGCATTTTTCCAATCCTTATAAATATCAATAAAGTCAGTGTATTTATCAACAATTTTCTGGAAGGTAGAAGTATGAATATTTGTTCCTTTAAAAATGTCTTTCATAAATTCAAGAAATTTGTCTTTGTTATTCTTAAACTCAATTTCAATTGATAAGGGTGAACTCTCAGAATTAATTTTTTCCATTTCTTTGTTGAGTTGATTGAATTCTTGATGCCAAAGCTCATTCAATTCAGATAATCTCTTTTGAAGCTCATCATTTCTATTCGCTTCCAAATTGCTTTTATTCTGTAAAATTAAGATATTTTGCTTGGTTTTTTCAAATTCAATTTTGATCTTCCGAAAATCCTCTGGTTTTATGTTTTGTATAGAGTCTTTATGGAGTTGCTCAGCCAAATCTTGTTCAATTTCAGCAAATTCAAAGCTCATTTCTTTGTAATTTTTTTTGAGTTCTTCCTGATAAGATAATAATTCTTTTTTTGCAGATTTTTGCTCTTGCAACCATGATTTCATTTTTTCGAGAAAGAAAATATACTTCTGGTATTTATCATAAAACTTTTCAAAAAGTTCTGAATTATAATCAGATTTATACCCCAAATAATTTCTGAGTTCATCTTCATTCTCGGATAATAAATCTCTGACATCTTCCACAAATTTTTCGGCAATATCTATGCCTCTGGCCATCTTCTGCAAATCTTTATCGAACTTGAGTCGTTTTTGTAGTTTGTCTGTTATTCCATGTTTTTCATAGATTTCTAATTTATATTTCAGATCTTTTTTCTTCTTCTCTTCATTCTCCAGGCTATCTTTTACTTTTTCAACTTTTTTAAGATTACTTATGGCTTCCTTAACCTCTTTTTTTTTCTCAATGATTTTGTTTCTTATCGTTTTAAGTTTGTCGCCAATTATTCTGTCAATAAAATCTTGTTTTGAATCTTCATCAGTACTGGATAAATCTTTTTGTCCGAAATATAGAGGTTTGGAAATTATTGCACCAATTGAGACCCCCGGTTTTACTTCTCCATCCATCATAATTTCAGAATAAGAGTTGTTATTTGCCCTGCGAACAGTATGTAACTTATTGAAACGATCAATTATATCTACTTCAACAATACCTCCACTACCCAAAGCATAATCCACCAATTTCTGCTTATACACTACATCATCTGAGTTGTTTAATTCAATGTTTAACGCGTAGCGGACAACTTCCAATATCGAAGATTTTCCGCTTCCCCTGATGCCGATTAAAGTATTTAAATCCGGGGAGAAATTAATCTCTTTTTCAGAAAGTGAACCGTTAGTCCCTAAAACACGTACACTTTCAATATAAGCATTCTCTGGTTTTATCTTTTTACAAGTTACTCTGTATTTTTTATCATGAAGAGCGTACTTGAGAGCACCAAATGAAAAGTGGCCAATTTTTATGTAGCATTTTTGGCCTCTCCCAATATCTTCAATTGATTTGCAATCAGAACCTTCTAATTCAGCTGGATAAAATTCACCAAGCCAATTTTGAACATTTTTCCTCTTATCTCTAGTTCTGACTTTTTGAAACCCAAAGGTACGTCGTTTAAAAATATCTTTGCTACCCAGCTCTTTAAAACGTCCTCCATCTATTTCGTTCCAAAGTCCGTTTCTTGCCTCAACATGGGCAAAAACAACAAAAAAATCTAGTTCAAATTCCTCTAATTTACTCAGAATATCAATGATATTACCATCTGTTCTGCCATTATCATTCTCATATTTATCGGGAGTTTTTCCTGGAAATACACTGATTAAAAAGGAATTTATATGATCATCTCCATTTTCAATCCATCCTTCACTGAAGCAAATCAAAGTATGAACTCCATTGCTACCGTAACCAACAGATAATTCTACTCCCGGCCACAAATAAATACCATTTTTCCTGCCTTTTTTCCTGAGAGCTTTAAATTCATCTAAATCAAATTTATTGTGATTGGTAATGATTCCAATCTGAATGCCTTTTTGTTTTAATGCATCAATATAATTGTTGATAAAATTATTTTCATCCCCCGGATATTCAAACTCTTTATCTGCCTTTGTGTGCAAATGAAAATCTGCTCGCAACCAAGTTGAACCATGTTTAAAAACATTAGATTTTTGAATTGTTTTATCCATATTATTCATCTTTAACCAAAATTCAGAAAACTGCCAAGATTAGACTAGTTCCCATCCCATAAATGGATATCATCGTCTGGCAACGGAATTTGAATTGATCTGCTTTGTCATAACTTCTTGAAATAGTGGCAACTTGTAGTTCTCGTTTCAGAATAAATGGTCACAGTCTGCGGCTCGGAATTTGAATTGATCTGCTTTGTCGTAACTTCTTGAAATAGTGTCTACTATATCTTCGAAGTTATTCCGTGCATCTCAATCAAACTTCAGCCAC
>JAWLEA010000184.1:0-4961 GCA_041686345.1 Polyangia bacterium
GAGTCGAAAATTCCAGTTTGTCAAAACCTGTTGAGCTACTTGAATGAGCGATCAGATAGTGGGATTTCTCAAAATAAGCATGCTCATTCTGGTGATGAATTCCTTCATTTCCAAATCTGAGAATTTTTTTACAACCATTGAGTATTTTTCAGTGAAAGATTCTATGTGGATCATGCGGGTATGGATGCAACATGCTTGTGTTTCCTTGTTGCTTCCTGCTTCAACAATGGATTTGATTCCTATGGTATGGACATTTTTGGTGGCAGTACAACCACACATTTTGGCTGTTGATTCAATCAGGATGATTCTTTTATTGGTTAAGACAAGGAAAATTCTGATATGTCCACCAGTGAGTTTGGTGAAAAAAGCCTGAATTTTTGCAACAAATTTGGCTATGGGATTGGTTCCGAGAAAGAAGCCGTCAGCCTGAATGGCGTAATCAATTTCTTCTCCCTGCATGAGTTGGACATTATCAAGAGCTTTTTGAATTTTAGGGGTTAATTGTACTGGCATTTAATTCTCCTTTTATTTTCCTTGTTTGAGATCGTATTTTTCAGTTTTAGTACCATCAGACTTATAAACTATTTGGTTTTTAAAATCAACAACTACTGAATATTTATTTTCTTCAGCCGCAGTTTTCTTCATTTTTCTGATAATTTTTTTTCTTTGCCGGAATCCTAAACCTTGATTTGCAAGGATTTCATTGGCCACTACCCGGTAGCAGGGATCAGAGCAATATTTGCCAATTGAACTTTTTTCAGTTTGATTTTGCCGGTAAATATTTTTTTTGAGGATATGAAATTTTTTGAAAGTTTGAGCATGGATAAGCCAGGCCCATCTCAGCAGCCAGATTCCCACAAGGGCGAAAATGCCCCAAAGCCACCACCATTGAGGTTTGAGCAAGATGATCACCAGCGCAGGCAGCAGGGCACAAAACAACAACAAAAATGAATAGCGGTTAAAACTGAAATAGAGTTTTATCTTTTTGAGGGGAGAAAATTGGATTTTATCTTCAATTAACTGGAAATCAGGTCCTTTTTTCGAATCGGATGATAAATTGGTGTTGTTTTCCATTCAGTCAATGTCTCCACCACAATTGGGACATTCGGTTTCTGAACTTAAAACCTTGCTACCGCAATATGCACAGGTAACTTTGGATATTTGTGCTTGAAAAACCATAGCTTGAGGTGAATTATGCCCGGCTGGAGCTGGTTGGATTGCTTCCTGGTTGAACCTGTTGAGTTTTCGGCGAAGATTAATGGAATTGGCAATGGTAATGGCAATTTCTTCATTTTTTTCCCTGATTTCGGATTTAAGAAAAAAAGCTTCAATGAAACCTGCGATCATGGGAATTAAGGTTGAGATGAAAAGAACAGAAGCAATTCCCAACCACCATCTTCTGAGATAAAAATGATGAGCTCCGACAAATCCCCCAAATACAGCCAGGAGCAATGCGGTTTTATATTTGAATTTTTCAGCCTGATAACGGTCATTGAATTCTTTACGTTCACCCGCATCGAAATTGTACATGTTCAGGATGTTTTCTTCAAATTGTTCCATGGGTTGTTTCCTGAATAAGGGATTGGAAGAAGAAATTTTACCAGCTCGTTTTGAAAATTTAGCACAAAAAAATCACAAAATGAATTCTTTTTTCCTTTGACAATGATAATAAAAAATTTACACTCGAATACATAGTTCCTGTTTTAAATGGGAATTAAATTGAGAGAGGATTTTTATCCGCGATCTTTTTAACAACTTCAAAGATATTATAAATCTATTCAATCCCACATATTATCAAACTGATAAGCAATTGCTCAAATAATTCAGAACAAATAGTTTTCAGTTATCTATTATCATTCAGTATTTACAGTTATTTCAGAGGTGGAACCGCAGGCAAGAGGGATAAGTTTCAAGCGGAAAACCATCAATTTTTTTAATCACTTGTATTTTTTAGGAGTTCAACAAATGAACAAAGACATTGAAAGCGCGACCAAACATTTAGGTAAAATTTTAGAAGAACAATTAGCCAGAGTGGAAGCAATGAAAGCTCAAAAAGAATGGGTAGATTATACATCACTCAAACCCTTGATCATCGGGGTTGTCGGCGGTGACGGTATTGGACCTTTTATTGCCAGACATGCTCGTAAAATTCTGGAAGTACTTTTGGAAAAAGAAATTGCTGACGGTAAAGTTGAGATTCGTACAATCGAAGGTTTGACCATTGAGAACAGAGCAAAAGTCATGAAAGCGATTCCAGATGATGTGCTCGCAGAGGTCAAAAAATGCCATGTTATTCTCAAGGGGCCCACAACTACACCACGAAAAGGTGATCAATGGCCTAATGTTGAAAGCGCCAATGTTACCATGCGACGTGAACTCGATCTGTTTGCCAATGTGCGGCCTGTCAAAGTTCCCGAAAAGAATATTGACTGGATGTTTTTCAGAGAAAACACAGAAGGAGCTTATATTCTTGGAAGCAAGGGATTGCATGTAAACCAGGATATCAGCATCGACTTCAAAGTTATTACCGAGCAGGGAGCCGAGCGGATTATCCGTGCTGCTTTTGATTATGCCAATAAAAACAACAAAAAAGTTACTGTTGTTACCAAAGCAAATGTTGTCAAATCAACAGATGGTCGTTTTCTGGATGTAGCCGAAAGAGTTGCCAAAGACTATCCGGAAGTTGAATGGGATGACTGGTATGTTGATATCATGACAGCCAAACTTATCGATCCCGCTCGTCAATCCCAGTTCCAGGTCATGGTACTGCCCAATCTCTATGGTGATATTTGCACTGACGAGGCAGGACAGATTCAGGGCGGAGTTGGTACAGCCGGTTCAGCCAATATTGGCAAACGCTATGCCATGTTCGAAGCTATCCACGGATCAGCTCCCAGAATGGTCGATGAAAACAGAGCCCAATATGCCGACCCGAGCAGCATGATCAAGGCAGCCGCTTTGCTTCTTGACCATGTTGGTTATTCTGACAGAGCTAAACAACTTGAAAAAGCTCTTGACATTTGCAGCCAGTACGAACGAAAACTCAAGCTTACTGGTCGCGATGACGGAGCCACCGGTGAAGAATATGCCAAATATATTCTCGATACTGTCCAAGGCGGCAAAGTCGACGAAAAATGGGCCCAATACCAAAAATAGTTTTTGCCTCATCTTCTTTCTATCCCATCCGTTTCCTTTCTGAAGTTCCTTCATAAAAAATACAATTGAATTTTATCCGGTGCAGTAGTAGCCTTTGCTCTGCTTTATATGTGCGCGGACACTAAGCGGACACTAACTAGTTCCCATCCCAGAAGTGGGGTTTTTGACTGGTGAAGAAATTGGATTGAGATGCGCGGAATAACTTCGCAGACATAGTTGCCACTATTTCAAGAAGTTATGACAAAGCAGATTAATTCAATTTCCCTTGCCAGACGATGACATCCATTTTTGGGATGGGAACTAACTAATGGAGGAACAAATGAAATTGCTTGTTATAAATTCCGGTTCATCTTCTATAAAATATAAACTGTTTTCAGGGGAAGATAACCAAGTTGATGCCCAAGGGGTAATCGAAAAAATAGGTTTGAAAGGTGGAGTTCTGACCCATAAAAGTCGGGGAGAAAAAACTTGTTTGGAGCGGGAAATTACAGATCATAATCAGGGGATAAACCTTCTTTTTTCCTTTCTTACCAGAGAGGGAGGAGAATTGACCTCCTTTGAGGAGTTAAGCTCTGTGGGACATAGAGTTGTTCATGGAGGGGAGTATTATGCCAACGCGGTAATAATCGATGATAGTGTCATCAAGGCTGTTGAAGAATGCAGCTCTTTGGCTCCCTTGCACAATCCGGCCAATTTAGCGGGTATTCTTGCTGTAAAAAAACTGTTGCCCGGTATTCCTCAGGTTGCAGTTTTTGATACAGCTTTCCACCAATCAATGCAGCCGGAAGCTTATCTGTACGCTCTTCCCGATTGGGTGTACAAGCAACACCAGGTGCGCAAATATGGTTTTCATGGTTCTTCTCACTCCTATATTTCCGCTAGAGCTGCCAAACTCATGGATAGAAAGCTTTCCCGGTTGAATCTGATTACTTTCCATCTTGGCAATGGTGCTTCCATGGCTGCTATTTCCAAAGGAAAATGCATGGATACAACTATGGGGTTCACTCCTCTGGACGGTCTGGTTATGGGAACCCGCTGTGGTACTATTGATCCGGCGATTATTATTTACCTGGCCAAACTGGGTTATGATCTTGACAGAATAGACACCCTGGTAAACAAGGAATCCGGGCTAAAGGGAATAAGTGGAATATCGAGTGATATGCGTGATTTGCAGGAAGCGATGAATCAAAATCCCCGGGCCCAACTGGCTCTGGATATTTTTGCCCGCAGAGTAAAAATGTATCTTGGTTCCTATTATGCCCTGCTGGGCAAGGTGGATGGTTTTGTTTTTTCAGGTGGTATAGGAGAGAACGACGAATATATAAGGGGTAAAATACTACAGGGTCTGGAAAATCTGGGGATTGAACTGGATGAGGATGCAAACAGTAAAATCCTTTTTGGAAAAGAGGGGCGGATATCAAAAGATAAATCGACGGATATCTGGGTTATTCCTACAGATGAAGAAGGTTTTATTGCCTCTGAAACCAGAAAATTGACCAGAGGGTAACTATTTCCCATCATTTTTAATGATTTGAAGAGTCAGGGGAAGATCAATCTTTTCAACAAGAGCAGCTTGATAGTGGTAAATATCATTTCTTGAGGTTGCAGGTGCAATTACCCCTTCAGGCTCAGGAAAACGGGCCTTGACCAGCAGTTTGCCCTGATGGGATTGAACAAATTCAACCAACTTTGGTTTCAGGAAGATGCTGTTGCGATAAATAACTACAACCATCCGGGAGGAAAAATCTATATTGGGTTGTTTGAGGATAGGATCAGGATTTGGTGGAGCCGGTTGCTTCATTTGC
>JAWLEA010000046.1:0-22094 GCA_041686345.1 Polyangia bacterium
GTCGCAATCGATATCGCCATCACCGTCATCATCGATTTCATTGTCGCAAATTTCTTCCTGAGGTTCGGCGCAAGCTTGGTGATCAATGCAGTCCTGGTCATCACAATCTATATAATCATCACCATCATCGTCGATTTCGTTATCGCAAATTTCGGTGTATTCGCATTCATCTGCACAGTCGCTGTCATTACAATCCACAAAACCGTCGCCGTCATCATCGATTTCGTTGTCGCAAATTTCCGGGGTGCTTTGACAATGTTCGGAATCGGTACAGTCGGTGTCGTCGCAATCGATATCGCCATCACCGTCATCATCGATTTCATTGTCGCAAATTTCTTCCTGAGGTTCGGCGCAAGCTTGGTGATCAATGCAGTCCTGGTCGTTACAATCTATATAATCATCACCATCATCGTCGATTTCGTTATCGCAAATTTCGGTGTACTCGCATTCATCTGCACAGTCGCTGTCATTACAATCCACAAAACCGTCGCCGTCATCGTCGATTTCGTTATCGCAAATTTCGGTGTACTCGCATTCATCCCAGCAGTCCTGGTCATCGCAATCTATATGACCGTCGCCATCGTCGTCGATTTCGTTGTCGCAAATTTCTTCCTTGCCACTTCCTGATGAGTCATCATCACATCCTGGTAGTGCGTTTAAAGCAAAAATCCCAATAATAATAAGCAAAAATAATTGTTTAGTGGAAAATGTGAACATAATTAACCTCCATGCAAATTGTTTGAGAAAACTCAAAATCTGTTCGCTCTATAACATATTGACATAAATTTAAAAAAAATCTGCAAAATTAAGAAAAAAATGAATAAATCAACTAATTCAACTTAATTTTCAGTGAAAAAAGGGTGCTCCTTTTATTGTAAATTACCTGTTAAAATCGAAGTAAAGATTAATTTTGTTGCTAATAGTATGCAAAGCGATTAAAATAGTTTCTGTAGAACCAATGTAGATATTAATATCTGAATTGAATTATGAAAAATTGGAAACGAACGGACAGGAAATATGATTAGTTTTAATTTGGTATCCTTTTTTGACAATCCCCAGCCTGTTTTTCACCTTGATTGTGAATTTTCCGTTTTGAAGGCAAATATACCCTTTGCCGAAATGGTTGGTCCCGGAAATTCGCATCCTCATAATCAATTAAATCCTCTCAAGCCTCATAAAATAGATTGGAATAAGTGTTTTAAACTGAGCTGGAAGCAAATCAGAGATGCAATCTCAAATAATTATCAAATCAGACTCCAGGCCCAGATTGGCCATTTTTCCGGAAGAACTTTTCAATTTTGTATTTATAAAAATGAACAGGGTTTTTTGCTTACAGGCAGTGAAATCACTGATCTCAAAAAAGAAACAATGGATGCCGGAGAGTCGCAATATTCAAAAAGTGATTGTGACAGTTTTGAAGACAATGCCAGAATCATGCAGTCGGCAGTTGAATCTTCTCCTGTGGGGATTGGCCTGGTCCAACAAGGGAAAATCAAGTGGACAAATCCGGCCATGGAAACAATTTCAGTTTATTCGAAGGAAGAACTGCCTGGTTTGCCTTTTGCTGATCTTTTTGTAAAACAATCAGTTGAATTATATGAATATGACCAGGAGGAAGTGGTTTGGAAGACAGAAGAGGGAGGCAGGAGAGATGTAATGCTGTCTACCAGATTTGTAGATACTAAAGGAGAAAAAGAGTCATTTATTTTTATTGTTCAGGATATTTCTGTTCGCCTCAAGTTTAGACACAAACAGGCTACTTTGGAAAAACAGTTGCAGCAGGCTCAAAAAATGGAAAGTCTTGGAACTCTTGCCGGAGGTATAGCTCACGATCTGAATAATATTCTTACACCCGTGATGTGGTATACAGCAAGTTTGTCCAAAAGAAAAAGTTTGGATAAAAAAGACAGAGAATATTTACAATCCATCGATGCCTCAGTTGTCAGGGCAAAAGATCTTGTTTCCAATATTCTCACCTTTGCCCGCCCTGCCGAGAATAAACAGATAAAGGTAGATCTAGCTCAAAGTATTGAAGAGGCACTTTCTTTTTTATGGTCATCAATTCCCGGTAACATAGAAATTATTAAAAATATTGAGCCTGTTTTTCCAATTTGGGCCGATCCAACCCAAATTAATCAGATTCTGGTAAATATTTGTACCAACGCCCAGCATGCCATGGAAGCAAAAGGTGGAGTTCTGGAAATTTCCTGCAAAAATACATTTTACAAAAACAAATATTGGGTAGAAGTTGTTATTTCTGATACAGGAACAGGGATAAAAGAAGAAATAGTGGAAAATATTTTTGAACCGTTTTTTACAACCAAAGCCGTAGATAAAGGCACCGGATTAGGACTTTCAGTAGTGCATGGGATTATGAACCGTCTGGATGGAGAGATAAAATTAAGGAGCAAGTTTGGTCGGGGAACTGAATTTACTTTGCTTTTTCCCCGTTGGGAAAAAGAAAATCTCATGCCGGCAACTCAGGATGAAACTTTTTATATTGGCAACAGGGAACAGATACTCATTGTTGATGATGAAAAGGAAATCACAAATGTTCTGGCTGAATCACTTTCGGATTTTCACTATCGTCCTGTTGTTTGCAATGATGCAGCTTCAGCTCTCAAAACTCTTGCGGATAATCCTGAAGATTTCTCTTTGATAATAACGGATTATGCCATGCCTATGAAACTGGGGGTGGAGATGATTGAGGAAATCAAAAGAATAAACAGCAAAGTGCCGATTATGGTTCTTGCCAATTATCCCCAACTGGTAAAAAATTCCAAATTACAACAATATGAGTTGCTTTTTGCAAAACCAGTGGTTCCTCTGGATTTTAATCATGCTGTACATGATTTGATCAAAGGCAGGAAAGCGCGATCTGAGCAGATAAGAAATGATTAGCCTGGAAAAGAGGGGGAGCTTCATGCAGATTGAGCAGAAAGATAATTCGCTTACCAGAAATCAGAACTATTGGGTTGAGGAGAGGATATAGATTTTATTATCGGGGTTGCTGGTAGTGATGAAAAGTTTATCGTTATTAAAGGCAGCTGCTGAGGGACCATTATAACTGGATGTTTCATGTTGAACGAGATATTGCATGTGATTATTTTCATCCAGTTTTGTTACAAAAATATCATTCCCGTTTATTTGAATATTATCTCCAATGGTTCCATTAGTGGTTCCCACAATAAAAACACTACCGAAAACCCCAGTGATATATTTGGCAGAATCGTTTCTGAAAGAACCCCATTGCTGGATAAGAGAAGCATTGCCGTCTTCTTGATCAGTCTCAAAAAAGAGTGCATCAAAACCTGATTCGTTGTTTGCATAATTAGCAAAATTTCCTTCTGTTTTCCCGACAAAATATAGATGAAAATCAGTGGCATCTTCTACAATCAAGCTTTCACCGGGCATATTGTAAGAGTTGTTAACTGATTCATAGGGGAACCAGCTTATTGCATCTTCCGTTTTCCTGTACTGTTTGGTCCAAATTTCGGTGGAATCATCTTCTATTTTGGTGATAAATATATCAATTGCATCGTTGGAATAGTTGCTATAATCGGCTATAATACCTGTGGTTCTGCCGATTACATAAATATTGTGCAAGGTATCCACGACTACATCAGTGGTATAATCGTTGTTTGAAGAACCCCATTGCAAATGCCAGGCGATTTCCTCGATGTAACCAATACCTGTATAATGATTGGTGGATATTTTGGTCAATACTGCATCTCTGTTGCCGGAGTTGCTATATCCGGGATAAGCATCCCTGGTATAACTGCTTACATAGACATCATCCGAAGCATGATCTATTGTCAGACCTGTAAGAGTGTCATTTTGAACTGTTCCCCACTGTTTGGACCAGATGATATTACCATTATCGTCAAATTTGGTAATGAAATTGTCCACTGATCCCTGATTAGCTCCATGAATATCTCCCAAAGTATGACCACCTGCATAGATATTTCCATCATCGTCAATTTTTATTTCTACGGCATTATCAGTTTCAGAACTGCCCCATTGTTTTGTCCAGACAGTAGTACCATCAGCAGTATATTTGATCAGGTAGACATCGGTGGAGCCAAGGTTTGGATTGCCATCCATGCTCCCACCGGTATGTCCAAAAACATAAAATTCACCAGTTTGATCAACTGCAATATCTTTGATAGCATGCCCCTGATCGGGTCCAACAACCAGTTCCTGTTCTATCATTAGGGGGCAGTTTATATATTCAACACTTTCGACCTCCGCGGGGTCAAGCAGGTCATTTTCGTTGAGATCAAAGCCAATTTCGATTCGTTTGCCGTTATTACTAAAACAGGAAGGTTCTTTTACTTTGTTGATAAGAACCTGGTAGCGATTACCGTCGAGGCCGTTACAGATATACTCGGAATTTTCCACTTCTTCAGCATCCAGAGAGCCGTTTTCGTTGAGGTCGATCCCTGTTTCAACTAATTTGCCACCATATTCACAATTTTCTCCTGGGGGTTCGTCGATAATGTTAAAAAGAGAAGCGTCACCATCTGAGCCATCTGAGCCATCTGAGCCGTTAGTGCCATTGCAGATATATTGGATGTTCTCTATTTCGTCGGAATTCAACTGTTGATCACCGTTGAGGTCGATCCCTGTTTCAATTCTGGTTCCTCCATATTCGCAATTTTCTCCGGGAGGTTCGTCCACAATATTGAACAGGCTGCTGTCACCGTCATTTCCATCTGAACCACAGGCTGTTAAAACAATTAAACTTATTGATAATAAACAGGACATTAAAATTCGCATGGATTACCTCTCTTTATTGTATTCTTTGCATAAAAATCTAATATTTAGCGATGTTAAATTAAAAATATTTTTTTGTCAAAATATTCAAGCGAAGAAAAGATAAAATTTTTTATTTGAATAAATTCAAAAAAAGTTAATCTATAGGGTGAATCAGAAACAATTTAGAGTTTGTAGAACTTAGCACGGTTTTATATGAAATCATAAATTTCCAGTGTCAAAAAGAGGAGCCGAATCATGTTGAAAAGAACCTTGTTGATCATTTCCCTTTTTACTTTTATTGCCGGTTTTGGTTGCGATGATGACAGCAGTACCAATAATACCAACAATGTTAATAATACCAACAATTCCAATGAATGCGAAGGAGAGGCTCCCCTGGCAGATTTGCAGAAAGGTGTTTGTTCCGGGTTGCACAAGGTTTGTGACCCCGAAACTTCAGAATGGATCGAACCGGATTATTCCCTGGTGGACAATTATGAAAGTGAAGAAACCAGTTGTGACGATTTGGACAACGATTGTGATGGTTTAGTCGACGAAGAGCTGGCGGTATCTGACTATTATCCCGATAATGACAATGATGGTTTTGGAGATGCAGACGCCCAAGTGTTATCAAGCTGTGCAACTCCAGTTGGTTATGTATTGGACAATACAGATTGCGACGATGGTAACCAGCAAGTTCATCCTGAGGCTGAGGAAGTATGCAATGGAATCGATGATAATTGCGATGGAGTGATTGACAGTGATGCTGTGGATCAAAGTACCTGGTATCTGGATTCCGATGAAGACGGCTATGGAGATCCTTCTGATTCAGTGGAAGCTTGCTCTCAGCCCGCAGGCTATGTAGACAATGACAGCGATTGTGATCCTTCAGATCCAGCCCACTGGTCAGATTGCTCAAGTTGCACTGATGAAGATGGCGACAACTACGGGTCCGGTTGCGATCTGGGTCCTGATTGCGACGATTCAATGGCCACCGGTAGTTCTTGTCACAACTCTTGCTTGACCTGGTATCTAGATAATGACGGGGATGGTCATGGTGATCCGACCACAGATACTGTCGCTTGTACGGCACCGAACAATCATGTTGCCAGCAATGATGATTGTGATGACAGCACCCAGACCGGAGCCGGTTGCCATAATACCTGCAGTGTTTTTTATGAAGACAGTGATGGTGATTCCTATGGTGATCCGGCATCAAGCATAGAAAGATGCAGTGTGCCTTCAGGTTATACGGCGGACAATACGGATTGTGATCCGGATAATGGAGATATCCATCCCGATGCCTTGGAAATATGCGACGGCATAGATAATAATTGCGATTCGACAGTGGATGCCGGAGATTGTCAGGATAATGCTTCTTGTTGGGATGATGGCGGTACGGTTGCAGCTCAATGTGTTTGTGATAATGGATATCTTGAAACAACTGCAGATCCCGGAGTTTGTTATCAGGTTGAAGAGCCGGTTGTGGGGGATTTGAGCGTCAATGAAATAATGATAGAACCTTTGCATGCCAATAGTACGGGAGAAGGTCAGTATTTTGAGATCTACAATACTTCTGATGCCACTTTAAATATCACTAATCTGGAATTTATGGTTGACAACGGGACTGTTTCCGAAACAAGTCAAATTGTTGAGCCTGCAATTTTATTTCCCGGTGAATATTTCGTGGTTGGTACATCTACAGATCTCCTTTTGAATGGTGGAGTAGAAGTAGATTTTCTGATGGCTGTAATGCCCCAACTGGAAAGGGATTATGGTAATATTATTCTTTTGAATGCTGTGAGTGGAGATACCATTGATTCGGTATTGTGGGACAATTCTTTCAATCATGTTGCCGGCAAATCCCTCAATTTGAGTCCGGGAGCATTAGCGACAAATCCCGGTATTCTCAATGATGATTCGAGCCATTGGTGCAATACCAGGTATACACAGTTGACTTCGAGTGATTACGGAACCCCTGGGGCAGACAATGACGACTGTCTGGTCAACTGGTGTGTTTTGCAATTTCCCGATACTCTTACAATTACTGCGGGAGAAACCACAGATCCTGTTTATGGACGAGTTTACGAACCGGGAATTACTGAAAATTCGGGTCAGGGAGCCTTTATTCAATCGCAACTTGGTTACGGTCCCGAAAATACAGAGCCTACGACTGCTTCCTGGGGTTGGTTTGATGCTGATTTTAATGTTGATGTGGGCAATGATGATGAATACAGTCAAACTTTGGCTCCTGCCGTTGAATCCACTTATGACTATGCTTATCGCTTTTCCCTGGATGGAGGTCTTACCTGGCTTTATTGTGATACCAGCGGAGCTCATGGTGATGGCTCCAGCAGTTATGATCCAGTTGACAGTGGTGTTCTAACAGTTGAACCCATTCCTGCCGGTTTATATTATTGGAGTGTAAACGGAGGAAGTAATTCCCCTGATTTTTCCAATGATATCGCTGTTGATAGTAGCGGTAACAGCTATATAACCGGCAGTTTTCAGTCTAATGCAGATTTTGGTTCAACTACTCTCTCAAGTAATGGTCTGGCTGATGTTTTTGTGGCCAAATACGATTCCGATGGAAACTTTCTCTGGGCTCGTTCAGCCGGAGGAACAGACAATGATTCAGGAGAATCCATAGCAGTGGATGAATTTGGTAATTCTTATATTACAGGATATTTTGAAGGTACTTTCGATATTGGTTCTCTGACTCTTTACAGTTCAGGTGACCGAGAGGTTTTTGTGGCCAAATATAATGCTGACGGCAATCTGCTTTGGGCCAGATCCGGCGGTGGAAATCTTGAAGATTGGGGATTTGGTATTGCTGTTGATGGTTCTGGTAATTGTTACATCACCGGCAAATTCGAAAATATCGGACTGTTTGGAGGATTATATATTTACAGTTCCGATGGAGATGATATTTTTATCGTCAAATATGATTCTTCCGGCAGTGTGGTCTGGGCCGAATCCGCAGGGGGGGTCAGCAATGAAACCGGGTATGATATTGCCGTTGATAATTATGGTAATCTTTACCTGACGGGATATTTTAGTAACGATTGCTCATTTGATGGAGGCAGTGTCACTTTGTACAGCTCCGGATATACAGATATATTTATTGCCAAATACAATACTGATGGCACCTTTTCCTGGGCAAAGAAAGCAGGAGGCAACGGATATGATCAGGGTACTTCTCTGGCTATTGATGAGAATCAGGATTGTTATCTTACCGGAGATTATGCTGATACTGCCTCTTTTTCAGTTTCAAATATTACCAGTGTTGGCGATAAAGACATTTTTATCGCCAAATATACCCATTCAGGAACTCTGGCCTGGGTAAAATCAGCCGGTGGCATTGATGAAGATAAAGGGTTTGGTATTGCTGTAGACAACAATGAAAATACTTATCTCACCGGATATTTCGAAAATGATGCCACTTTCGGATATTCCGCCAACAGTGTTGACCTGGTCAGTGTTGGCGGCAAGGATGTTTTTATTGCCAAATTAGATTCTGACGGGTCTCTGGTTTGGGCCAAATCCGCTGGCGGTGTAGATAATGACAGAGGCAGCGGCATCGGAGTTGATTGGCTTGGCAACAACTACACCACAGGTGAATTCTGGAGCTCCATCACCTTTGATGGCAGTACCCTGAGCAGCAATGGCAGTTTTGACGCCTTCATCACCAAACTGGCTCCCTGATTATCCCAAAGAAACTCAAATCCCTATTTAATAACTTTTAATTTCAGGTGGTGGGTGTTTGCGAAGAGGCTATTTTTGTTTTGTGATAGCGAGTTCGGCTGCATTTACCAGTTGGTAGGCTATGGGGGAAGCAGTGAGAGCAGGATGAGTGCCTGTCTGGAAGGTTGCAATTTGATCGGCTGTCATCTTTTGTTGGATGCAGGCACTGACGGCATTGATCAATTCGCCCCCACTTTTTGCTCCACATATTTGTCCGCCGATTAATACCTGGGAGCCAGCATCAAAGATCAATTTGACTTTCATTTTTTGAGCACCGGGCATGGATCCGGGATGCCTGTTGATAGCTTCACTTTCTCCGGTGATTATTTTAAAGCCTTTTTCTTCAGCTTCTCTGGAAGTTAATCCGGCTGTGGCAAACGTGTGTCCGCCGATAACTGTGGAGTAAACTCCCAGAACTCCCGGGTTGAATCTGGAGGTGTTGAACAAATTTGCTCCGGCAATTCTTGCTTCGGTGGTTGCTATGGAAGCGAGCATCATGTTTGAACTTTGTCCGTCAAAAAAGGAGAATTTTTCAGCACAATCACCACAGGATAAAATTGAATTGTCAGAGGTTAACATATAGCGATTTACCTTAATGGCTCCTCCTTTATTAATTTCCAGACCGGCTTCCTGAGCCAGAGTGGAGTTGGGTACTGCACCGGTACCGATAATAACCATATCGGAATCAATTTTTTTGCCACTTCCGAGAGACACCGATTCAACCAGGTTGTCTCCTTCAAAAGATTCTATCTTTTCGTTGAGAATAAGATTTATATCCTGCTCTTGCAATTTTTCTTCGGCCAATTTACAAAGATCTTGATCATAGACAAGTTGTAAACAGCGTTCTCTCATTTCAACAATGTTTATGGTCAGATTTTTATTGCCTCTTTTGCATTCCTCAGCCATTTCAACCCCGATAAAACCACAACCGACAATGGTCAAGTTTTTGGCTTTTTTGGCTGCTGCGATAACTTTTTCCAGATAATTTACATCTTTTTTGATGACAAAAACATTATCTTTATCACTACCTTTGATTGGAGGCATGAAAGGTTTGGAACCGGTAGCAATTATCAGTTTTTCATATTCAATTTCGTTATTATTATCTATTTTGACGATTTTTTGATTGCGATCGATTCTGGTAACATCCCCAATAATATTGGCAACTTTATTTTTTTCCAAAATATTGTCCACAGGAATCAGATTCTTATCTGCCGAACCAACAATACCAAAAGTATAGGGAATACCACAAGGGATAGGAACTCTGTTATTTTTGCGAATAACCCCCATTGTTTTTTCAGGATAATGACGCCTTGCTGTTATAGCTGCAGTTAAACCGGCCGCACTTGAACCAATAATTACAATATCAAATTTTTTCATAAATACCTCATTCTAGTTTCAGTTAGTAAAAGTTTAAAGTTCTGTACTTGTATATGCAAATAAAACCACATTGTGAAAAATTATGTAATATATTAATAGTATTAGAATATAAAAGATATTCCTCTATATTTTAATAAACATATGTGCACTAAGAACCAGTGTCAACAACTTTTCTTTCCGAGATGGGAATTGGTTATGATGCTGTGTTATTGGAGGTATATGTAAATCTATGTGGTGAAGTACACTTGGAGGGAAAATTAAGCGTTTGTGAAAATCTGATCAGGTGGCAACTGATTTCTTTTCTACCCAGATAGCAAAGATGAAGGTGGCTAAAGCCGACAACAGTCCAATTCCGGCCAGGATTGTCCAGCCCAGAATCTGGTTGTCGTTTTTGACCATGATGTCATAAAAGATGAAAGCGCCAACAGGACCGCCGATGAGACTGCCCAGAGCCATTGGCAGACTGCCATAACCCATGTAGAGTCCTTCCTGACCTTTGGGAGCCAGTTTGCCAATAAATTCAAAGCGTCTGGCGGCTTGGAAAAGCTCGCCGAAAGCAATCAGGGCGACGGTAAGGATGGCGTACAGACCACCTAGAGGAAGAGTCCCTATAACAGCTGTTCTGATATCTGTGTGAGCCAGAAGAGGAATGATATTGATCAGCATTGCACCTGAGAGGATCAGGAGTCCAACCACTATGGAGCGGACAGGTCGCATTTTGCCAAACAATTTGGTGACTACCAGCTGGAAAAGAACCACTACCAGTGGATTGGCCATAGTGTACAATTCAACCGGAGGATTATCTTCCACGAAGTGTTCAAGGTAGAGAGGAATGATGTTGTACACCTGGTGGTAGATGAACGCAAAACCGGTCATGATCAGCAAAAAGAAAACAAAGGGAAGTTGTTTCAATACTGCGAACATGTTCAGGAAAACCTGCTTCATGCTTTTGTGCTCATGGTTGGTGTTTTCAGGCTCTTCATATTTGAAAATAACCGAGAGCAGGGCAATAATTGAAAGAACCCCTGACACCGCGAAAATAAAAGAGAGATTGGTGTTTACCCTGATAAAGTAGGAAACAGTTCGTCCTGTCAGGGAGCCCAGATTCACAATGAGATAATAGACTCCAAACCCCAAAGCTGCCAGTTTGGGAGGAGAGAACTTTTGTACCGAGCCGGAAATACAGGGTTTGATGATACTGCCTCCGATACCGATAACGGCAAAAGCAAAAACCAGCATGGCAAAAACCAGGATAGAAGCGGTTCGGGGAAGAGATGTCCTGTTTTTGACTTTGCTTTTTCTCGCTTTTGATTCAGATTTTTTTTCTTGCAGTTGCACTGTAGTCGGGGGAGCATTTTTGACAGCTTTTTTTTCAATTTCGGCTGCAGCCTGATTTTCGGCCTGAAGGGAAGTCATTCCCGTCCACACGGGAGTTCCAATGGTCAGATATCCGGTGGTGAGAAGCACAAAAGCCAGGGTCAAAGCTTTTTTATATCCGAAGTGATCTGCAAGAGAACCGGAAATAATGGGGAGAAAATAGATGAAAAACCAGAGGAGACTGTTCAGGGTACTGGCCCAATAGCCGCCCATTCCGATTCTTTTGAGGTAGAGAACCAAAAAGGAGGCCATGGCATAATAAGCTCCCCTTTCAAAAAGCATGGAGAGATTGGCCGTCCAAAAAACCTGGGGGAATTTCTTAATGGATTTGATAATCTGCATTATACACCTTCAGTTCTGTCAATTTTGGGGACAGAGGGATTATGGGAATATTGTCAAATTAAAAAATTGGAATTGTGAGGGATCAGCGGCCGAAGAGTTCCAGCTCGTTTTCAAGGATTTCGGTACAGCTCATTTCGGGAGCTATTCTTACACCCATGAAGCTGGCAGGGGTGTCTTCAATGGGGCCAAGGACGGGGTTGACGTTGTCAACGACTTCTTTTTCTTCGTTGGTACAGTAGCGTTCTTCGGAGGCTCCCACCGGAATGAGTTTGCAGCCGATTGCGTATTGCTCGAGTCCCCAGTCAGCTTCTCCGAGAATAAGATCAGAGTTGGCTACCAGCCCGGAGGTGCTGGTCCAGGAGCGCATGGCCATGAAAACCTGAGTAACTTCAATACCGGGAATATTTTGTGCATCAAGGGTTACTCCCGGTTCGCCATCTTCATCCATATCATAGATACAGGGAGATTGAAATCTTTCGACTCCTCCGTCAGGACACAGGTTATCAGCATTTTTGGGAACATTGTCGTTCATTTCGTCCTGGAGTCTGATCCCGAACAAAATTGGTGCCGGAGCGGTGCTGACTGTGGAGCAGGTTGTATCTCCGTCCTGGGTAAGAGGGACCTCTGTTTTATCGGCATTGGCAAAAAGGGAAGGGCGCAATGTCATTTTGGCGGGATTGGGTTGTCCGGGAATTTCTACGGCGGGGATTTCGAGGCGGCAAATTTCCACCAGGGCAAACATGGGATCTTCATTGACATGATATTCAATTTTGAGGAAGAGTTTTGACATGGTATCTGTTTCAACAATTCCGGCACTATTGACATGTACATATTGGGAAACCTTGGCGGCAAATACGCCGGGACCTCCCTGCCCATTGGAAAGATCAAATGATTCACCGCAAGTCAAACCTCCATCAGGTTCGTTGTTTGAATTGTTGGTTTGACAACTGCTTTCCAAATCGGAAGCGGGATCAGGCTCACACATATAGGTGGCGAAAGCCAGAATTATGCTGAAAATTGATTTTAAGCCGTGCATGATTCCTCCTGTAAATACTTGTAACACAACTGGATTTATCCTCAATAAAAATTATTTTCATTTTTTTCTTGCAAATAATTCTAATCTTATTATTAACTGTTTCCGCTTGGGTTGGTAGCTCAGTTCGGTAGAGCAACGGACTTTTAATCCGTAGGTCGGGAGTTCGATCCTCCCCCAACTCACACAGTAGTCAAGGTCAGCAGGATTTTAATCCTGCTGACCTTTTTTTTTGGATTTTTTCCTTTACCAATCTTGCCAAGTTGACTAATTCTTTTACATTGAATACTGCAGGTTCTTACCTTCAATTCTCTGCAGTTTCTGATCATATCAAATTAGATTGAATTTTTTTCAACATTTATCGTAACAATTACCGGTTATATCCATTGTTATGCCGAAAGATAATTTTTCGGCATTTTTATTCAGGTTCTAATCTGATTATACAGAATTATTCCCTGCTTGAGGAGTCTTATTATCATGAAAAAATCTTTTCTTTCCCTGTTGGTACTTGTGGTTTCTTTTTTTGCTTTTCCCGAAGTTTCTGAAGCATGTGTTCAAAAGTTGGAACCATCTAAAAAAGTTGTAAAAAAAGGTGATAAAGTTACGGTAAAAGCATCCATCAAATGGATCCATCATCCATGTGAATTGGAGCCTGATGACCTTAATTTCAAGTTCATTGGTGTTAAAAAGCTATCCATATCCAAATGGAAAAAGAAGGGCAGAGGTAAATTTGAAGCAGTTTTAAAAATCAAAATCACCAGTTCCAAAAAAGCGGTGATCAAAATGTGGAAAGAATGTTCCCGCAGTGGCAAGCACGGAACAGAGCTCAAATTCAAATTCAAAAAAAAATAAAATCTGTAAAAAATTCAAAGGGGGAATTATTTAGAACTATTTCCACCGGTATTTTTCTGTGTTTGTGGTAAATTTCAGATTATTATGGTAATAATATTTATATATTTAGTTCCCATCCCAAAAATGGATGTCATCGTCTGGCGACGGAAATTGAATTAATCTGCTTTGTCATAACTTCTTGAAATAGTAGTGGCTATATCTGCGAAGTTATTCCGCGCATCTCAATCCAATTTCTTCCCCAGCCAAAAACACCACTTCTGGGATGGGAACTAGTTAAACTTGGTTTTTATTATTTTTTTAATCCGGGTATGAGTTAGAATGCAAAGCAAAGATGTTTTTTTTCTCCTTTTTTCTATAGTTGTTTCCTGTTCCTTTGATAAATCAGGTCTTGAAATCCAATTGGTTGACGAATGTGCAGAGGGTACCCATGATTGTGATTCCAACGCCTTGTGCACAGACAGGGAAACCGGATATGAATGTACCTGTAAAGAAGGCTACCGCGGTGATGGCAAAATTTGTGAAGATATTAATGAATGCGAAGAAGAAGTGGTTCAGTGTCCGCAAAATTCTCATTGTTCAAATACAGATGGCGGCTATCATTGTGAGTGTGATGAAGGCTTTTACGAATACGAAGATATTTGTGTAGATATAGATGAATGTGCCGACGGAATTGACGAGTGTGACGAAATTGCTCAGTGCATCAATACTTCAGGCGGGTATTTTTGTGAATGTCCCCTGGGTTACACCAACGAAGATAATAATTGTCTGGATATTAACGAGTGTGAGGAGGGAAATCCCTGTGGATACGGTTTTCAATGTATAAATACCCCAGGATCGTACAATTGTCAGTGTTTCCCCGGTTTCAATCCACAAGATGGTGAATGTGTGCCAACCTCCTGTCGAGCGATAATTCTAGCCTATCCCGAGACAGTTGACGGTACCAGAATTATTGATACAGGTACCGGCGGACAGATACCTGTTTATTGCGATATGACCTCCGACGGAAAAGTTGGATACACCATGTTCAAGGTTGTTGACTCCAATTTAGAGGGAGATCAGGATGCCTACCGGGGAGTTTGTGCCAATTACGGCATGGAGGTGATTGTTCCCAGAACCAAAGCTCATGCTCGTTCCATCCATAACTGGAATGGTTTTTATCCCAATCTGGTAAATGTATTTCCAATTTACGATGGAGCTACCGGGTTGGAAAATTTCCAGGGAATCTGCCAGGGAAGTCCATGCAGTTTTTATCTTTCAGATACCAGGAATTCCTGTGTTCCCTCACAATTCGAACCAAATGGCAACAATTCCACCGCTCATTCTTTATATTTATGGTATGATTCCGAAGATGCTTCCTGGGGTTGCCATGATGACAGTAACAACCGGGTAGAAGGGCAATATCAGGGATGGGTTATCTGTTCTACCAACGATACCCCCGAACCTTCTTCCCTCAATGATTGCCTGCAATATGTAAACAGGGATCGGGTCTGGAATAAGGGTGTCCACGGAATCAGCGGAGAGTATACAATCAGGATTGATGGAAATTCCGCTACAGCCTGGTGTGATCAAAATACAGATGGAGGCGGCTGGACCCTGGTTCTCAATTATCTGCACCAGGGCGATACCAATCCGCAATTGAACTCTCGCAGCACTCAACTTCCTCTCCGAGGTGCAGATGAACTTGGAGAAGATGAATCAGGAACAATCTACTGGGGACATGCTTCCAACCAGCTTTTTGCAAAATTGCCGGTGACAGAGGTTCGTTTTTACAGCAAAACCAATCAAAATAACAGCATTATCGATTTTTCAACAGCTGATGCCGGTTGTATTGATTATTTTTCCACAGGAACAGGAAGTTGCAGCACTCAACTCAGGGTCAACTACCATGCTTTCAAAGAACATTACGGCTATTTGCCCTGGGACATCGATACTTATGGAGTTGATCAGGGCGATGATGCCCTTGTGGCCTCTCCTTTCAGTGAGAGTGAGTCCAGAGATTGGAGTATGCGGGCTGAAGGTAACCGCTGGCAGTCTGATTCTGTAGCTGAAGCTCAATACCATACTTTGCACCGGGTTTATGTTCGCAACAAACCGAGGAAACGCAACTGTCTGGAAATTCTCAACAGCGGCAATTCCATGGGAAGTGGTTTTTATCCTGTGGATCCCGACGGTTTCGGTGGCGAGCAGCCTTTTATTACCTGGTGTGATCAGGAAACTGCAGGTGGCGGTTGGACTCTGGTTGCTCTTTATGGCAAAAGTGGAAGCAGACCTGATAATTTCAGCGGGGATTATCCTCGTCCGGGAGCTTCTTTTTATAATAGTTACACCATGGGAACCACTATTGAAATGCAGCGTTTCTTCAACTACAGCAATAACTCCAGTGGATTTGCCAGTTTTTCTGTGGATGCTTCCCATCTCTGGCATGAATCCGACCGGGAAATATTAGCCTGGGTTGGAGGATCCACCGATAATTACATTTATGCATCCTTGCCTTCAGGTTGCAATTATTTCGATAATTCCACCTGGTGCCAAGAGGACACCTACGGACCTTTTACAGTTTATACTGCCGACGGAAGTATTCTCACCACCAATGCCTATGCTTGCACCACAGCTCACAACTATCCACCTTATGAAGGAGATAATTACAATGAATTCGGCCTCCATCTTCTGGACGGACTTGATAATTCAGAATCCTACCATTGCCACCAGACAACCTCAAATCTGGGAGTCGATTCCATCGGCAGAATTTTCACTTCCTTCGAAAGCAGCGATGGCTCCTATTGGAATTCCGGGGTTACCCAACATTGGAACAACAGTGGTGATTTGTTTGTTCCCGGTGTACTTTTTATAAGGTGAGTCAATTTTAGTCATATGCCCGAATTCAGTCTCAGTGTGACAACTCTGGTTAATACTGTTTTGAGATCCGGTGATCTCAACGGATTTTCTGCCTTTTCCAAACGGGGAGTAGAGGGTATCCGAGGTCATCAATCCTGGCAAAATTCCCGCACTGAGTCTTACGAAAGCGAAGTATCCCTTAATTTCAGATTCAGCGAAGATGAATTCAACTTGCAATTGCAGGGGCGTCTTGACGGGATCTACAATGATGGTGATTCCGGATTTACTCTGGAGGAAATCAAAACAACCACTCTTTCTTCTTTCAAAGTAAAAAGGGACAGCAATCCTGCCCATTGGGCTCAGCTTTATCTTTACGCCTTTATGTATTGCCAGCTCCACAATCTCGAAACAATCCGACTTCAGTTGGTGTATCTGCATCAGAAAACCGGGGAAATAAAAATCTTCAAAGATCAGAAAACTGCAACTCAACTTGAAAAGTTCTGCAATCAACTGGTTTCGCGGTTTTTTGAATTACAAAAACGCTATCACCATTATCTCCAAAAACGAAATAAAAGTCTGCAGCAGCTATCATTCCCCTTTGCTGGCAAGAGGAAGGGGCAGGCAGAATTAATGGATAAGGTGGAAACAATTATTTCCCAGCGGGGACAATTGCTGGCCGAAGCTCCCACAGGTACAGGTAAAACCATATCCGTACTTTTTCCTGCTCTTAAATCCCTTCTTGCCAGTGGGGCAAAAAAGATTTTTTATCTCACTGCCAAAACTATTGGTCGCAAAACTGTTCTGGATACCATGGCGTTGTTACAGGAACATGGATTGGAGTTGAGAACAATTGCCCTTACTGCCAAAAGTAAAATCTGTCCTTGTCCGGATCGGGTCTGTTCTCCCAAAGCCTGTAAATACGCCAAAGGTTTTTTTGACAGAGTTGAGTTTGCCATTGAAGATATTCTGCAACACAACATTTTTGATCGTCGTCTGATCGTCGAATATTCCCGCCGTCATCAGGTCTGTCCCTTTGAGTTCAGTTTGGAACTGGCCGAGCTTTCAGATCTGATAATTTGTGATTTTAATTATGTTTTTGCCCCTGGTGTTTATCTCAAGCGGTTTTTTGATTTCAATCCCGAAGATTTTATTCTATTGATAGATGAGGGACACAACTTGGTTGCACGGGGTCGCAACATGTTTTCTTCCTCAATTTCCAAAAACGAAATACTACAGACAAGACGCAAACTGAAAGGCTATAATCAGGCGATTTATCGGGCGCTTGGTCGTTTGAATCGGGAGCTGCTTGCCTGGAGGAAAAAATGTGAAAAACTGGAAGAACTCGATGAAAAGGGAATTATTCTGGCAGATGAAATTCCCGATTCCATTCTGGAACAGGTTGGAAAAACTCTGGCTGTTTTTGAAACCGAATTCATGGATTATACCAAACCCAAGCCTAAAAAAGATCCCCGCAGAATAACAGCCCGCAACTACTATTTTGAACTTTTAAAATTCATCAAAATTAACAGCATCAAAGGTAAGGAACATATTTTTTATCTGGAAAAAGAAGGCAGAGAGCTCCAGGCCAAATTATTCTGCAGAGATCCGGCCCCTTTTCTGGCTCAAAGATATGTCCAGATTCATTCATCCGTTATTTTTTCAGCCACCCTTGCTCCTCTGGAATATTTTCGAAACAGTCTGGGAATTTTGCCGGAAAGTACTTCTCAGGTTCTTTCTTCTCCCTTTCCCAAGGAGAATTTTCTGCTCTTGATCAATGATCGCATTCGCATGACTTATAAATATCGTCGACAGGAAATTCCCCGGGTGGTGGATTCAATTTTAGCAATGACAGCGGGCAAGAAAGGCAATTACATCATTTATTTTCCTTCTTACAGGTACATGGATAAAGTATTGAATGTTCTGCACAAACAAGCTCCTGAGATTGATCTGCTGGTACAAAAACCCGGGATGTCCGAAAGTCGGCGGGAAGATTTTCTTGCAGAATTTATTGCCAATAAGGGCAAAACTCTCCTCGGTTGTGCCGTTATGGGAGGAATTTTCAGCGAGGGTATTGATTTAAGCGGCGATCAGCTCATAGGAGCGGCAGTTTTGACTGTATCTCTTCCCGGAATCAGTTTGGAAAGAAACCTCATTCGGGATTATTTTGATGAAAAATACAACAAGGGTTTTCAATTTGCCTATAAATATCCCGGTTTCAATCGGGTTCTGCAAGCGGCGGGCAGAGTTATCAGAAGCAATAAAGACCGAGGAGTTGTGCTTCTTATCGATCAGCGTTTTGGCAAGGCTCATTATCGGCGGCATTATCCGGATCACTGGAAAGAGTATCGCCGAGTCCGTCGCAGTTACGAGCTTGAATCGGCCTGTCGATTGTTTTGGCAGGAAAACTAATTTTCTCTATATTGCAGTTGTAAATCCGAAAATTTTATTCAGGAGAGGTAAATTTCTTTTATGGTTGTTATGTTTTTTTTTTTGATTTATACACAAAAAAGGGAGGTAACAAGTTTTGCCGGATTCCTTGTTTGTATTTCCCAGAGAACTGCTGTTGTCAAGACAGCAATTGATAGTAAACAATTATTTAAGTCAAGATCCGGTATTCCGGGAGGACAAATTCAATGGACGCAATGCCTTATGCTGAACCTTACAAAATAAAGATGATTAAAACCATCAGGCAAAATACGAGAAAAGACAGAATAAAATTGATCAAAGAAACTGATTATAATCTTTTTGCCTTGAGTGCTGATGATATTTATATCGATCTGCTTACTGATTCCGGTACCGGAGCCATGAGTGACAAACAATGGGCAGCCATGATGGAAGGTGATGAAAGTTATGCCGGCTCAACCAGTTTCCAAAAGATGAAAAATTCCATCAATTCTTTGCTTGGTTTTGAATATGTATTGCCAACCCACCAAGGCAGAGCGGCCGAAAATGTTCTGTTTTCAGCTATTTTGAAAGAGGGTCATATTGTCCCGGGTAATGCCCATTTTGATACCACCAAAGGCCACATAGAATTTCGCAAGGCGGTGGCAATTGACTGTACCATCAAGGAGAGCAAAGATCCCAATTTGAATCATCCTTTCAAAGGCAACGTCGATATTGAAGCCTTTAAATCAGTCATTAAAAAATACGGAAGTAAAAAGATTCCTGTTTTTATCCTCACCGTTACTTGCAATAGCGGTGGGGGACAGCCGGTATCACTAGAAAACATCAAAGCTGTAGCCGAAGTGTGTCGCCAGCATAAAATAAAATTAATTTTTGATGCTGCTCGTTTTGCGGAAAATGCTTATTTTATCAAGAAACGCGAAGATAAATACAAAAACAGTACAATTCGTGAAATTGTTGCCGAAATGTTCAGTTATGCCGATGGTTGCACAATGAGCAGCAAAAAAGACGCCATTGTCAATATGGGAGGCTTCATAGGTTTGAGAGATGCTGATATCTACAGAAAGTGCAGCACTTTCAACATTATTTATGAAGGCTACCTCACTTATGGTGGCATGTCCGGTAGAGATATGGCAGCATTGGCTCAGGGACTTTATGAATCCACCACCTTTGAATATCTTGAATCTCGAATCGGTCAGACGGAATATCTCGGCAAGTTGCTCAAAGATAAGGGAATTCCTGTTCTGGAACCTTTTGGGGGACATGCAGTTTATGTGAATGCCAAAGAATTTCTGCCTGAGATGGATCAGGAACATTATCCAGCTCAGGTACTCGGAGTGGAACTTTATATAGATGCAGGAGTCAGAGGGGTAGAAATCGGAACTGTCCTGGCTGACAGAGATCCGGTAACCAGAAAAAACAGACCACCGGAATTGGAATTGTTGCGTCTCGCTATTCCCAGAAGAACCTATACCAACAATCATATGGAAGTTGTAGCCTGGGGATTGCAAAAGGTGATGGAGCGTCGGAATCAACTCAAGGGTTTGGAAATTACATATGAAGCTCCCATTATGCGGCATTTTACCGCTAAATTCAAAAGATTGGAAAATTGATTTTTTTCAGTTGAAAAAATCAATTTCAAGCTCTCCGGGACGAACTCCCCTGTTAAAGATAATTCAAGGAGTTACAGATGAATATCAGGGAAAAAAGAGAAAAGTTGGAGCAGAAGACTTTGCATCCTCGAGCTTGTAAATCTGTTCAATCTCGCGGCCGAAAAGTTGCAGAAAGTCCCTGTCCGGTCAGAACAGTATTTCAACGTGATCGCGACAGAATCATCCACTCCAAGGCTTTTCGTCGTTTGGGCAGAAAAACCCAGGTGTTTTTAAATCCGGACGGTGATCATTACCGTACCAGGCTGACTCATACTCTGGAAGTAACCCAAATCTGCCGAACAATTGCCGGAGCTTTGGGTCTTAACGAAGTTCTGGCTGAAGCTATTGCTCTGGGACATGATCTGGGTCATACTCCCTTTGGCCATTCTGGTGAATCGGTGCTTAATTCTCTGCGCAGAGAAAAGGGCGGTTTTCATCACAGTATTCAATCTCGTCGGGTTGTAGAAAAAGTTGAAAAAGGAGGTCAAGGGCTTAATCTTACTTTCGAAGTTAAAAACGGCATTGAAAAACACAGCAAAGGGAGGGGAACAATTCTCAGCAAAAACAAGCAAATACTGCCTGCCACTCTTGAAGGACAGGTTGTTCGTCTTTCCGACATTATAGCCTATGTTAACCATGATCTGCTTGATGCTGTCAGAGCCGGGCTTTTTCGACTTGAGGATGTGCCGACGCAAATTTTGGATATTTTGGGTAGAACTCACAGTGAACGGGTTGGCAAGTTGGTTCTATCGGTAATTAAGTCCACAAATCTTGAAAAAAATGAAAATTTGCGGATTCACCCGGACATGGTTGGTGCTCTCTCTGAATTACGTGAATTCCTTTATAAAAATTGCTACGAGTCTCCTCAATTAAGACGTGAATTTGAAAAAGCCGAGAGATTATTTGCCGATCTTTGGGAATTTTATCATGAACACAGTCATCTCATTCCACATTATAAAGAAGATGAAGATCTCATCGACAATCTCACTGATTTTCTGGCAGGAATGACAGATAAATATGCAATTAAAATCTGGAAGGAAATAAGTGTTCCCCGCTCCTGGTTTGGAAGCACTTTACCGGTTGATTGAGTTTTGTTTCACATATACAAAATCATTAGCACCATCATACACCAGAAAATCGAGGTAAACATGAAGAGGGGATCCTTGAGCATTGATTCGGTGGGACTTTTGATATGTTCTTTGTTTGTAGTAAGTTGATAGAAGCGAAAGAGGGAGAGAAGAATGAGGGGAGAAGAAAAAGTAAACAGATAATTTTTACCATCATCTTTATGAGCAATAAAAGAATAGGAAATAAAAACAATGGGGATAATCAGAATAAGGCCCAGCAGGATTAATCTGAGCAGAGGAAGTGAATATTTTTTTAAAACCAGGCGGTGGAGAGGTGCTTTTTCTTTGAAATACAAAAGTTCGTGGGTTCTTTTGCCAAAACCGAGAAAAAGTGAAAGCAGCAAAGTCATAATCAATAGCCATTCTGAAGGATAAACCCCGATGGCAGCTGACCCTCCGGTGACTCGCAGTAAAAATCCCGCTGAGATAGAAAGAACATCAATAAATACAATGTGTTTAAGATAGTTGGAATAAGCAATGTTGAGGATGATATAGGCAAGCAGGGAATAAATGGCCGCAGAACCAGTGATGAGAAAGGGAGCAAAGGCAAAAAGCAACAAGGTAGATAAGATGAAATAAGCGTTGACTATACTAATT
>JAWLEA010000047.1:0-22071 GCA_041686345.1 Polyangia bacterium
TTTGACAAAAAAACTGAGATAATAAAATTCTATACCAAAATATTTTTCCCAAAAACCCCACTTCTGGGATGGGAACTAGTTAGTTTCCATCCCAAAAATGGATGTCATCGTCTGGCGACGGAATTTTATCTCATCTGCTTTGTCATAACTTCCTGAAATAGTGGCAACTATGTCTTCGAAGTTATTCCGCGCATCTGAGGCAAACTTCTTCACCAGCCAAAAACACCACTTCTGGGATGGAAACTGGTTAGTTCCCTGAATGGGGTTCAATTATTTGCGATTTTTACTTGATTTTTTAACTGAGAGGTTGGATTGTGTCATGCAAAGGAGATTTGTATGAACATTTTAAAAAAAATATTTTTTACCCCTGTTAACCAGAAGTCATTTCTTATTTTATTCATTTTCGCTCTTTTTGCTGTTTCCAACGGTTGCAAGAAAACCAAAAAGGAAGATACAGTTGTGAAAAAAACTGAAAAAAAGCCTGAACCAAAAAAAACTCCTGCCCAGCCAAATCCTTTCCTGGTTGCCAAATATGATACCACCTATGAAATCCCGGCCTTTGATAAGATCAAGACCAAACATTATCTGCCGGCTTTCAAAAAAGGGATGGAGCAACACCTTGGAGAAATTGACAAGATAGTCAACAATAAGAATGCCCCTGATTTTGACAATACAATCACAGCTCTTGATCGGAGTGGAAAACTTCTTACCAGGGTAAGCAGAGTATTTTTCAATATAGCTTCAGCTGATACCAATCATGAATTGGAAAAGATCAAAAAAGAGATAACTCCGCTTCTTTCCCAACACGAAGATAAAATCAAGTTCAATAAGGGTTTGTTCAAAAAAATTAAAACTATTTATGATAACCGGGAAAAGCTTGAGTTATCGCAAGAACAGCAACAGGTTCTCAAGAAGTATTATCAGGAATTTGTTCGGGGCGGAGCTTTGCTAAATTCTGAAGAGCAAAAACAGATTGAAGAGATTAACAAAAGGTTATCCATGCTGAAGTTGAAATATCGTTCCAATTTGCTGGAAGAAGTAAAAAAATTCGAAATGGTAATCGATAAAAAAGAAGATCTAGCTGGACTGCCGGAAGGGGTAATCAATGCTGCAGTTGATGCTGCCAAAGCCCGAGGTCATGAAGGCAAATGGGTTTTTACCCTTGATAAACCCAGCTGGATTCCCTTTTTGCAGTATTCTCCCAAGAGGAAGTTGCGTAAAAAATTATATCTTGGTTATATCAACAAGGGAAACCACGATGACAAACTTGATAACAAAAAAATCATTTCTGAAGTGGCGGCTTTGAGAGTCAAAAAAGCAAAACTTCTGGGATTTGATAATTGGGCTACCTATATTTTAGATGTGAATATGGCTAAAAATCCAAAAAATGTGATGAAGTTCCTCAATAAATTATGGAAACCCTCTTTGCGAGTAGCCAAGAAGGAAACCAAAGCATTACAAAAAATTATCAAAAAAGAAGGTAAAAAGTTCAAACTGCAGTCTTGGGACTGGTGGTATTATGCTGAGAAATTGAGAAAACAGAAATATAATCTGGATGATGAACAATTGCGTCCCTATTTTAAACTGGAAAATGTTCGCAAGGGAGCTTTTTACACCGCCAAAAAACTTTATGGTCTGGAATTTGTCGAACGAACCGATCTTCCCAAATATCACAAAGATGTAAAAACATTTGAAGTTAAAGACAAAGACGGTAAATTAATCGGCATCTATCTGGTTGATTATTTTCCCAGATCTGGAAAAAGAGGCGGAGCCTGGATGAGTTCATACAGGCAGCAAGTCAAAATAGATGGAAAACGAGTTATCCCCATTATTGTCAACGTCTGTAATTTCAGCAAACCCACGGGAGACAAACCTGCTCTTTTGAGTTTTGATGAAGTTACTACTCTTTTTCATGAGTTCGGTCATGCTCTCCACGGGTTATTATCCGATTGCAGCTATTACAAAGTTTCAGGGACCAATGTGCCCCGTGATTTTGTGGAACTTCCTTCCCAGATTATGGAACACTGGGCTTTGGAACCGGAAGTCCTCAAAGTTTATGCAAAACACTACAAAACCGGGGAAGTTATTCCCCAGAAGCTGGTGGACAAGATTATCAAAAGTAAAACTTTCAATCAGGGATTCAAAACCACCGAATACCTGGCTGCTGCTTTTCTGGACATGAAATATCATACCTTGAAAAAACCCATAAAAGTTGATGTGCCAGATTTTGAGAAGAAATTTATCAAGGAATACGGTTTGATTTCCTCAATTGTTCCCCGTTACAGAAGCACCTATTTTGCTCATGTCATGGGAGGATATTCAGCCGGTTATTATTCATATATCTGGTCGGCTCTGCTCGATAATGATGCCTTTGCTGCCTTTAAAGAGAAAAAAGATATTTTCCACCAGGAGACAGCCGCTAAATTCAGAAAAAATATTCTGGAAAAAGGTTCTTCCCGAGAAGTTAAAAAATCATATCTTGAGTTCAGGGGTGACGAACCCCAAATTGAACCTCTGCTGAAAAACCGGGGATTAAAGTAAAAGAAAAATTATCTTTCAAATTTTGTATTTCTGCCAAAAAGCCGACAAGTTAGTGGCAGGGATTTGGACTTTTACGAGTTGCCCTTTCAAATCACGTCATTTCAAATCACATCCAAACTCAAAAAGGATATCTGTATGTGTCTGGCAATTCCTGTTCAGGTTAAAGAAATTAAAAACAATAACAGAGCTGTGGTTGACAACAACGGGGTTAATTTCGAAGTTTCCACCAATCTGGTGGAAAACCTCAAAGTTGGAGATTTTGTTCTCATCCATGCCGGGTTTATTCTGGAAATTCTAACCCATGATGATGCCAGGGAGAAACTTGCTTTGCTCGAAGAATTTTATCAAAAAACCGGGAGAGGTAAAAATGGCAAAGAGTGATAAAAACAAAATTAAGAACCTGGCTGCAGCAATCAGGGAGCTCGTCGATGATAATCCCATTACTCTCATGGAAGTTTGCGGCACTCACACGATGGCCATTGCCCGCTATGGAATCAAAAGTCTGCTTCCACCTTCTCTTGATATAGTAAGTGGTCCCGGATGTCCCGTTTGTGTTACTTCGGCTCAGGACATTCAATTTGCCATTGATTTGGCCAATCAGAAAGATTGCCTGGTTGCCACCTTTGGCGATATGATCAAAGTTCCCGGTGAAAGCAGCAATCTTGGATCAGCGCAAAATGTTGAAGTTGTATATTCTCCTTTTGATGCCCTCGAGATGGCTGAGCAAAATCCCGGCAAGGAAATAGTGTTGTTGGGGTTGGGATTCGAAACCACCACTCCTTTAATCGCATCACTTATCAAAAGCGCTGCCAGTAGTAATTTGGGAAATTTCAGTGTTCTACCCATGCATAAACTGGTGCCACCTGCTTTGGAACTTTTGATTTCAGATCCTGATTCCAAACTGAACGGGTTTATTCTGCCCGGTCATGTCAGTGCAGTTACTGGAACCAGGTATTTTAAGTTTTTGGAGACAACCGGAATCGGAGGTGTCGTTTCCGGCTTTACTCCTCTGGATATTATGGAGTCCATTTATGTACTGATTGCCGATATAACTGCAGGCAGAACCCGGGTGCTCAATAACTATGAAAGGGTTGTCAGAACAGAGGGAAATCCAAAAGCTTTCAACCTGATTTGGGAGGTATATGAGCCAGAAGATTCAAAATGGCGAGGTATTGGAACCATTCCGACCAGTGGTCTTAGTATCAGGGAAAAATATGCGGATTTCGATGCCAATTGCAAATTTGAACTCAAAAAACGTGAGGTTGAAGAACCAATAGGTTGTATTTGCGGAGAAATTCTTATGGGACGCAAAAAACCAAATGATTGCAAACATTTTGGCAAGAGTTGCACCCCTCTGTATCCCGTTGGCCCTTGTATGGTTTCTTCCGAAGGAACCTGTGCAGCCTGGTACAAATATAATAAGGAGTAGAAATGGGACCGAAAACGATCACCATCAATCATGGTGCCGGCGGCAGGCTGATGCATGAGTTCATTCACAACAGCATTGTTGCCCATCTCGGCAACAGCCAACTGAACAAGATGGATGACAGCAGTGTTCTGCAAAACCATCCCCATGAACAACCTGTACTTACAACTGACAGTTATGTGGTTCATCCTGTATTTTTCAGCGGTGGAGATATTGGACGATTATGCGTGTGTGGCACGGTAAATGATCTGGCAGCCAGTGGAGCCGAACCTCTGGCTCTGACTCTGAGTTTTATTCTGGAGGAGGGTTTTGAACTGGAAAAACTTGATAAAATCATAGCTTCCATAGGTCAAACTGCCAAGGAAGCCGGCGTCGAAATTGTCACCGGAGATACCAAAGTTGTTGAAAAAAACAAAGGCGATGGCATTTTTATCAATACAGCCGGTTTGGGGTTTGTGGATCCGAAAGTTTCAATTTCCAGTCACAATGCTTTGCCAGGAGATCTGGTGCTAATTACGGGACCTCTGGGTAATCACGAAATGGCTCTGTTCAAAGACCGAGAAAATATGAAATTTCAATATTCTGTACAGAGCGACGTGGCTCCCTTGAATCTGAAAGTTAAAAAGTTGCTGGCACACACTAAAAATATTCATACCATTAAAGATCCTACCAGGGGCGGATTGGCCTCGGCTCTCACGGAAATAGCACAAAATTCCCAAATAAGAATTGAGCTGGAGGAAGATAAAATTCCCATAGATCAGGAAGTAAAAGCCATGTGTGATCTGGTTGGATTCGATCCCCTCTATCTTGCTAACGAAGGTAAATATATTATTTTATGTCCTCCTGAAGAAGCACCAAAAGTAAAAGCAGCTTTTGGAACAGAAACAACTGTTATCGGTCGGGTAGAAAAGGGACATGCCGATTTGATTCTGCATACTGCTTTTGGTGGAAACCGACGCCTCATCATGATGGAAAATATTCAACTTCCACGTATCTGCTGATTCTCTCCTTTCTGACCGGAACCTCAACCATTTTTTCTTCTGAAAATTGCTATTCCCTGAAAATAATTGAAAAGTAACTTGACTTGAAAAGAAGAGTGAATATATAGTGGGTTATAGTGGGACACACTGGAGTGTCCAGAGAGAGATTGGGTTAGTATGACTTATAAGCAGAAAAAGAAATATGACATTAAAATTGCAAAAAAGTCCCCTGTTCCGGTATATATGCAATTGGCTGACCAGATAATTGAAAATATAGAAAAGGGGAAATTTTTTCCGGGGACCAAACTACCGTCTACCAGGGAATTAGCGGAATGCCTTGATGTATCCCGGGGAACGGTGAAGAAAGCTTACCTGAATCTTATTGAAAACAACAAAGCTGTAACTGTGAAGGGGCGGGGAACTTTTGTGACCGAAACGGTAAACCATCTTCCAGTGAACAGACTCGAACAAGCCAGTGAAGAAATTGAAACCACAATCTCCCGGCTGGAGGATATGCATTTTTCCCATTTTGAAATAGCTACCTTGTTTAATTCCATCATGTCCCTGCGTTCAGAAGCATTGGCTAATTTTGCAATTGCCGCCATAGACTGCAATCCTGAAGCCTTGAATGTTTACCAAAAGCAGATAGCTCTGCTGAACAATATCAAAATTGTAAAATATCTGCTTCAGGACATTATTTCCGGCAAAGTCTCTCCCAGTCAACTGGATGTATTTGATCTGATAGTGACAACAAACACCCACTATCAGGAATTGCAAAGCAGATTGCCTGAACTGGATGTGGAAATAATCCAGGTTGGAGTTGCCCCTACTGCCAAAACTCTGGTGGAAATGGGGACAATCAACGTCAGTCAGAAAATTGGGATTTTATACAACAGCAAAAGATACAGAGAAATCATTGAAAAATGGTTGGCGAAATTTCATTCAGGATTAAATTTGAGTTATTTTTCCTTGCTGGCTGAAGAAGAACTTGGTGATTTTGTCGAAAACATTGATTTGCTGATTATCCCTCCTTCTTTTTCACTGGGAGGAATTCAACAGAAACGAATTTTTGCAATCAGGGATTTCCGACAGCGAGGTGGTAGAATTATCAACTTTGAATATAAGATTGAACCGGGTTCACTTGTTTATGTCGAAAATAAAATCAAGGAAACTGTCAAGGAAAAGAGAAAGTCGGGAAAGAAATTATGAAACCTGGAAATATAGTACTTGGAGTTATCGGTTACGATTGTCACAGTGTGGGCAATAAAATTCTGGAAGTGTTTTTTAGCGAGGAAGGTTTCAATGTCACCAATCTTGGTGTAATGGCAAGTCAGGAGGAATTTATTAATGCTGCTCTGGAAACAGATGCGGGAGTAATTATGGTTTCCTCCCTTTACGGACATGGTGAAATAGATTGTGAAGGACTTCCCCAGAAATCAAAGGAAAAGGGATTGGATGACACCTTGCTTTATGCAGGGGGAAATCTGGTAGTGGGAAAAACTCCTTTTGCCGAAGTAGAAAAAAAATTCAAGGATATGGGGTTTGATCGGGTATTTTCTGCTGATGTTGATTTGAAGAAGGTAGTTGAAATTCTGCGTCAGGATCTTGAAAAAGTTAAAGGAAAATCATCATGAAGGGCAAAGATCGGGTTATCAGTATTGATATTGGTTCCACCTGGACCAAAGGTGCTGTTTTCGACTTTTCCAAGTCTAGAGCCGCAGTAGTAAAGCGCAGCTCTTTGCCGACGACAACTGATTATCTGCCCCGGGGAGTCTGGAGATTAATCAGACAATTGCTGGAAATTCCGTCTGATCTTCCCAGGGAAAAGTGGGAATTGCCTTCCGTCTATTTTTCTTCTTCAGCCAAAGGAGGTTTGAAAATTGCGGTTTTGGGACTGGTTCCGGAATTGTCTCTAACCATTGGTCGGTTGGTTGCCTGGTCCTCGGGAGCCAAAATTACCGATGCATTTTCTTATAAATTGACCAGGAACAAGATGAACAAGCTCGTGGATAAAAAACCCGACATTATTATAATTTGTGGTGGCACCAACGGTGGCCACGAAAAAACAAATCTGCACAATGCCACTGAAATAGCTGCCTCAAATTATGACGGAACTGTTCTTTATGCCGGCAATGAGGCGATAACAGACGAGATTACCAGGATCCTTTCTGAAAAAAAACTGATTGTAACCGAAAATGTAATGCCTGATATAGGCAAATTTCAGGGTGAATCAACTCGCATTGCTATTAGAAGCGAATTTTTAACTTCCATTGTCAAAGGCAGGGGATTGGATGAACTTGTCAAACATTTTGACACCGAACCTTTACCTACCCCAAAAGCTGTTTTGAATCTGGTAAAAACTATTGCTCAGACTCAAAATTCCTGGAAAAAGATGATTGTGGTGGATGTGGGTGGCGCAACAACTGATGTTTATTCTCATTGTAAACCGATACAGAATCCCGAAAAGGTGTTTTTGCGAGGAGTTGAAGAACCCGAATTAAAAAGATCGGTTGAAGGAGATTTGGGGTTGAGAATAAGTTCAGATTCTTTGCTTGAAATAATTGCCGAAAATCCGGCAGGTGCCAATATTAATTCGGACAAAACCATGGCAGAACTTGAAAATTGGGTTGAACTGCTGCAGGAACAGCCCCAATTGTTGCCGGACAACTCCAAACAGGAAGAATTTGATCGGATTTTGGCCAGAACTTGTATTCATCACAGTATTACCAGACATGGGGGAAAAATTCGCAGTTCATGGACTCCCCAGGGGCAGGTTTGGTTACAGGAAGGTAAAGATCTGCGCCAGATACCCAAAGTTGTTTTTACCGGAGGATACGCTGCTGCTAATCCAGACATTGATCTCTACAAGACCGCTTTTTCCAACAGAAACCCGGGCAATCCGGAAAAAATCAAATTGATTCCCCGGAAGCCTCAATCCTTTGCTGATGTTGATTACATCTGGCCCCTGCTGGGAAATTTGGCTGAAATTTATCCGGAACAGACCGCCCAATTGGCTGTTTCAAGTTGCCGTCCCAAAATAGAAGATTAAGGAGAATTTTTTATGGTAGATACTGCCAGATTGAATTTTAAACAATTTGAATCCATTCGCAAACAGGTTTTGCAAGCTTGGCCCACCGGAGCAGGTTTGACTCTCAAACAGGGGCTGTCTGCCCAGAAATCAATTCCGTCACAGAAAAATTTTGCCCAGGCCATGAAAAAAGCCGGAGAACAGGGTCGGGTTCTTTTGCAACCGCGAGCAGGGGTGGCTCTGGTGGAAGAACATGTCAAGCTGCTGCAATTTTTAGAGAAGCAGGGTGAGGCGGATCTTTTACCTACAACTATTGATGCCTATACCAGACAGAATCGTTACCAGGAGGCTGAAAAGGGAATTGCCAAATCCAGGGAAGCCAAAACTTCTCTGCTCAATGGTTTTCCTGCTGTCAATCATGGAGTGGAAGCCTGTCGCCAGGTTGTGGACAGGGTGAATTCACCCATTCAGGTACGTCATGGGACTCCCGATGCCCGTTTGTTGGCAGAGATTACTCTGGCCGGCGGTTTTACTTCTTTTGAGGGAGGCGGCATCAGTTACAACATCCCCTATGCCAAAAAATTTCCCCTCAAAGATTCTCTTGAACATTGGAAATATGTGGACAGATTGGTGGGTTGGTATGAAGAACAGGGAGTTTCCATTAATCGGGAACCCTTCGGTCCTTTAACCGGTACTCTGGTTCCGCCGTTCATCGCTGTTACCATTGCAATTCTGGAGGGAATACTGGCTTTGAGACAAGGAGTTCGTTCTCTTACTCTCGGCTATGGTCAAGGAGGCAATCTTATTCAGGATATTGCCGCCATGAAAGCTCTCAAAGGGTTGGCGCACGAGTATTTTGCCATGGAAAACTTCAGCGATTACGAATTGAGCAGTGTTTTTCATCAGTGGATGGGTGGTTTTCCTGAAGATGAAGCTAAAGCATTTTCGGTGATCAGTTGGGGAGCTGCAGTTGCTGCTCTGTCCAAAGCGGAAAAAGTGATAGTCAAAACACCCCACGAGGCCATGGGAATTCCTACTAAAGAGGCCAATGCTCAGGGATTGCGGGCAACACGGCAGATGGTAAACATGCTTGAAGATCAGGTTTTTCCTGCCAGCAGGGAACTGGATCTGGAAATAGAAGTCATCAAAAAAGAAGTAAATAGCTTGATGGATAAAGTATACGAACTGGGGCTGGGAGATATTGAAAGCGGGATTTTGGCTGCATTTGAGATTGGAGCACTGGATGTTCCTTTTGCGCCCGCAATCTGCAACCAGGGTAAAATCCTGCCCATGAGGGATAATGACGGCTTTATCCGAGTTTTCAACAAGGGTAATTTGCCTTTAAGTTCGGATATATTGGATTTCCATCGAGAAAAACTTGAACTGCGAGCCAGGGCTGAAGGCAGGAGTGTTGGTTTTCAGATGGTTACTGATGATATTTATGCCATCAGTAAAGGAAAGTTGACAGGTAGACCCAGATGAAAATAATCAAAGCCCTTTTCAGTCCCGGAATTTCAGCTTTTTTTTTTGATGATCAAAGAGCAATCAAGAAAGGAGCTCTCAATGACGGGTTTATTTATGAAGGAGATCCCGTTACGGCAGGATTCAGACGAATCAGGGAAGCTGGAGAAAGTATTTCCATCCAACTTCTCCTGGAAGATGGTCAGATTGCCAGGGGTGATTGTGCGGCAGTTCAGTATTCAGGAGCAGGTGGCAGGGATCCGCTTTTTCTGGCCAGGGAATATATTCCCTTTCTGGAAAAACATATTCGACCTTTGCTTGAAGGTCGGGAAATAAGTTCCTTTCGTCAGATGACCAACGAGTTGATGGGAATAAAAATAAAAAAACGCAGACTTCATACAACTATTCGTTACGGGTTATCTCAGGCTTTACTTGATGCCAGAGCCAAAGAGCAGCATCTTCTGCCCACTGAGGTTATCTGTAATGAATATGATTTGCCGATTATTCCCCGCAGAAATCAGATTTTCGGTCAGTCAGGAGATAACCGCTATGAAAACGTCGACAAGATGATTTTAAAAAATGTCGATGTATTGCCCCATGGTTTGATCAACAACATTGAGACCAAACTCGGATATCAGGGGGAAAAATTACGGGAATATATCAGATGGCTGGTGAGTAGAACCAGGAAAATCAGGCTCAGAAAAAACTACAGACCTGTGCTCCATCTCGATGTTTACGGAACTTTGGGGATTGCCTTTGATTATGATATTCCAAAGATTATCGATTATATTGCTTCCCTCGAACAAGATGCTGACGGTTTTCCTCTCTATATAGAAGGTCCCGTGGATATGGAAGACAAGCCGGGTACTATTGAAAAAATGACAGAAATTACCAAGGGTTTGGAAGATTCAGGTTCTCCTGTCAAAATTGTAGCCGATGAATGGTGCAATACTCTGGAAGATATCAAAGACTTTGTTGATGCAAAAGCTGGTCACATGGTCCAGATAAAAACACCCGATCTGGGAGGAATTCAGAAAGTTGTGGAAAGTGTTCTGTATTGTAAGCAACATGGAGTGGAAGCTTACCAGGGAGGAACCTGCAATGAAACTGATCTGTCAGCCAGAATCAGTGTTCAGGTGGCAATGGCTGTCAGGTCCGAAAGAGTTTTAGCCAAACCGGGAATGGGTTTCGATGAAGGCTTTACTATTGTAAATAACGAAATGGAAAGAATAATTTCAGTTTTAAAATATAAATATGGGGAGAATAATCATGGTTGAAAGCAAAGAATTCAGAGTATTATCACCTACGGCAATTTTAGGTTACGGATTTCCCGAGGCTTCCTTTGAGAGAGGTTTGAACCGTAATCCCAATTTGATTGCCGTAGATGCAGGATCCACAGATCCGGGTCCATATTATTTGGGAATTGGAAAATCATTTACAGACAGAGCTTTTGTCAAAAGAGACTTGCAATATTTGCTCAAAGCTGGAGTGGAAAGAAAAATACCTGTTGTTATCGGCAGTGCCGGAGGTGCCGGAGCCAGCAGTCATCTGCGCTGGTGTCAGGAAATCATAGAAGAAATTGCTACAGAGGAAAAATTGTCCTTTAAACTGGGAATCATTCCGGCTGATGTGGAAAAGAAAACAGTGCTTTCAGCTCTCGCCCGGAACAAGATTTCTCCTTTGAAATATGTCCATGAATTGACTCCGGATCATGTGAAAGAGTCTACTGCCATTGTTGCACAGATGGGAATTGAGCCTCTCCAGCAGGCGTTGGCGGAAGGTTGTGATGTGGTTCTTGCCGGTCGCAGTTATGATCCGGCTGTATTTGCGGCTTTGCCGGTTATGCTGGGTTATGATCCTGGACTGGCACTTCATATGGGAAAAATATTGGAATGTGCGGCCATTGCTTCTACTCCCGGTTCCGGAGCCGATTGTGTCTTGGGTATATTGCAATCTGATTCCTTTATTCTCGAACCTCTTAATCCCAAGCGACGTTTTACCACTGAATCGGCTGCTGCTCACACATTGTACGAAAAGGATGATCCATATCATCTTCCAGGACCGGGAGGAGTACTTGATCTTACAGATTGTAAATTCAAACAACTTGATTCCTCCAGAGTTGAGATCAGCGGAACCAGATTTGTGCCTTCGAAAAAACCAAATATAAAGCTTGAGGGAGCAAGACTTGTTGCTTATCGCAGCATCAGTATCGCCGGAACTCGCGATTCTATAATGATTAAGAATATTGATAAGATTATTGAAGAAGTAAGAGAGCAGATAGATGAGATGATGAGTCGGGACAAGATTGATGGAGATATTTACTTCCATATTTATGGTAAAAATGGAGTCATGGGAGAAATGGAACCTTTGGAATTTGGCCGAACCCGTTCCCATGAACTTGGGATAATCATTGAGACTTTAGGTCCAACCCAGGATAAAGCCGATACTTTGTGCAGCATAACCCGTTCCACATTGTTGCACTATGGTTATGAAAACAGAATCGCCACAGCCGGTAATCTCGCTTTTCCTTTTTCCCCTTCTGATTCATCTTTGGGAAAAGTTTTTGAATTCAGTATCTATCATCTGCTTGAATTGGAAGAAAATGAAGCCAGGATGTTTCCCTGTGAAGTAAGAGAGATTAACTAGTTTCCATCCCAGAATGGGGGTTTTTGACTGAATGAGAAGTTTGTCTGAACCCCGAACCGGTTTGGCGGAAGGAAAAAAATGAGAAAAAATATACGAGAAGCAGCCCGAGTAATTAGGTCCAAAAATGCAGGTCCTTTCGAGTTGACCTTTGATATTATCCTGTCAAATGAGAAGTGGTATGACTATTTTATCAGCCATGATATCTTGAACAGGGAAAAGATCTGTGAAATATTCAAGATCAAATCGGAGAGAATTTTGAGTATTGTCCATTTCAAATCTGCAAATGCGATTAAATTCACCATTAAAAGGGAAAGAGTATCCGGAGCACCTGGAGAAACTGATATCTATGGTGCCCAACAGCATGCTCCCCTGCTGGCTCTTGAATTTGAATATACTGAATAGTTACCCTTTGTTGCAAACAAAAGGCAGGCCAACCATGAAACCGACTCCCTTCAATTTTAATTCAGATCATTTTGAAACATTAATCTACTCTGCATATTATGCTCCTCGCGGGCGCCAGCGACTTTATATGCTGGCGGGAGAATTGTCCAACCGTTATATCTATCCGAATGATCTGCTGATTGGGATAATCGGATCTGAAGGATCAGGTAAATCGACTTTGATCAAGGGATTGTTTCCGGGACTTGAATTGACCAATGACGATGAGGGGGTTAATTTGCGACCGGCTCCTATTTATGATTTCCAAGCTGATGATTTTTTTGCCGGCCATACTTTTCATTTTGATGCCCGTTATGAATTGGCTTTCAAACAGAAGAGGGAAATTGTGGAAGCTGTAAATAAAGTTATTGCTTCCGGAAGACGGGTAGTAGTTGAACATTTTGATTTGATTTACGATGCTCTTGGAACTAATGCTTCCATCCTTTTCGGAATTGGAGAAGAAGTACTGGTTGCCCGTCCAGATGTTTTCGGACCGGAGCCTGAAAAAATAAAATCTGTTGTAAATAAAACCATCAAATTCAGAAAAATGGCTCATACTGCTGAAGATTTGGTTAATTTCATTCTGGTGAGTGATTATGATTACCAGCAGCAGGTTTATCACAGCGATGTCAAACACGGTTTCATCATTAAATTTGTGGAAAAACCCGAGATCAATATTGAAGAACTCGAAGCCAAGGCCAAACAGGTAATAGCAAAAGATTGCCCTGTAACTATTGTACAAGAAAACAAAATAGAAATAGGTGATTATCAGATGTATTGTTCCGGAACTCGTACCCATGTCAAGTCCACCGGAGAGATAGAAAATTTTTCTCTTTTGAAAAATTTTGTCTATGATCCTCTGAAAAAACTTTATATGCTGGTTGGGGTGGTGGGTAAGCCGGAAACCGCCGGCTATGAAGATTTGAGCTATATTCGAAAAAAATATGAACCGGAAGGTCAAAAACGAGATGAGTAAAGATGCAATCAAATACAGATTAATCAGTAAAAATGGAGTCGAAAAAGTTGAATTTGCCGGAAAATCTTTCCTGAAAATAAAACCCGAGGTATTAATCAATATTACCCGAGAGGCTTGCAAAGATATGGCCTTTTATCTGCGTGACTCCCATCTGCAGAACTGGTTGGAAATACTCGATGACCCTGAGGTTGAAGATAATGAGAAATTTGTTGTGGGATATTTGTTGAAGAATGCGATTATCGCCAGTTCAGAAGAGTTTCCACTTTGTCAGGATACAGGAACGGCCATAATTATGGCTAAAAAAGGAGAGAAGGTTTTAACAGATTCAGATGACAAGCACCTGTTTGAAACTGGAATTATGCAGGCTTACAGGGATTACAATCTGCGTTACTCCCAAGTAGCAGCAACTTCCATGTTGGTGGAAAAGAATACTGGGAACAATCTTCCTGCTCAGATTGAGATAAATTCTGTCCCCGGTGAAGAATATGAATTGCTGTTTATGGCCAAGGGTGGTGGTTCTGCCAATAAGACTTTTCTTTCAATGGAATCAAAGTCGTTGTTGACAGAGGAGAATTTGGAAAAATTTTTGCGGGGAAAAATTGGCCAAATTGGTGTTGCCGCATGTCCACCTTATTATTTGGGGATTGTAGTCGGAGGAACTTCTCCAGAAGCAAATCTCAAAATTCTTAAATTAGCAACGGCCGGAGCTCTCGATGATTTGCCAATTAGAGGTGATGGTTCCGGAAAGCCGTTCAGAGATCCAGAGTGGGAAAAAAAAGCAGGGCAAATTGCTCGGGAAACCGGATTGGGAGCACAATTCGGTGGCAAATATCTGGCTCTGGATTTAAAGGTGATCAGATTGCCCAGACATGCAGGTTCCTGTCCTGTATCTCTTGGGGTTTCCTGCAGTGCTCATCGTAATCTCAAAGGCAGGATCACTTCTGAAGGTGTATTTTTGGAAGAACTTGTGAAAGATCCGGCAAGATATGTGAATAAACTGGCCAAATTACCAGAATTGGAGACAAAACAAATTAATCTCGACCAGTCCCTGGACAAAGTTCGGGAAAAACTCTCGGAATTAGCTGCAGGATCTTTGGTTTTGCTTAACGGCTCCCTGATTGTAGCTCGGGATATCGCCCATGCCAGAATTATAGTCGACCTTAGAAAAACAGGACAACTTCCCTCCTGGTTCAAAAATCATCCGGTCTATTATGCGGGACCGGCCAAAACACCGGGAGGTCAGCCCATTGGCAGCTTTGGTCCAACTACCGCTCAGAGAATGGATGTTTATCTGCCCGAATTGATGACAGCCGGAGGTTCTTTGATAACCCTGGCCAAGGGAAATCGCAGTCCCCTGGTTACCGCAGCTTGTAAACAGCATGGTGGATTTTATCTTGGAACCATAGGTGGAGCAGCCGCTTTATTAGCCCGGGAAAATATCAAAAGCAGTAAAATTATAGCTTTCCCGGAGCTGGGAATGGAGGCGGTCAGAAAGATAGAAGTTGAAAATTTGCCAGCCTTCATAGTAGTGGACGACAAAGGTAATTCCCTGTATTAAAAAAACTGACGGGATTATTCTCAAACCCCGAATCAGGGGAACTCTCGTTGTTGTGGATAAAAATTATATCTTTGTATTGAAATGGTTGCCAGGGGAGGAAAAATAAAGAAAAATCAGTTGCCGGAAACAAGTCTGGCAAAATTGAGGGTGCTACTTCCCGGTGAATCAAACCAGGCCCAGACTATATCATCGTTATGGTGTTGACGCATGGGATCATCTCTTCTTCCCCACTGTGCCAGGGAACTGATATCTACCGGTCCTTCCAGGATATTGCCGTCAGCATCTGTTTTTGCCAGTTTATACACATAGGGAGAACCAGGTTCGGACCAGCCTACAACATATTGTTCGGTACCAGTGGTATCTTCCACGGGATTCCATTTAACTACCGAAGAATCAGCCTCATCAATGTTGGGAGTGTCTGTGAGCCAGATAATATCTCCCCAAGTGAAATCCTGTTCGATGGATACCCAGCCGATATCTTGATTCATAGAAGTAGGATCGTAAGAATTTTGTCCCAGTGTCATAGGTGCCTGATGGGAGTTGAAAACCAGCTTCCAGCCAGAAGGTGCCAGTGCGGCTCCCCCAAGCTCACCGGCAACACTGCCGTTGCAACCGGCATCAATATCTACTACGGGTCCACTATTATGGTTGAGATAGATTCCACCTTGTGATTGAGTGGCGAAATCACCGGATGTGCCAGGATAGCAGTCAGTGACGCAGACAGGGAGGAAACTTTGCACATTCGGGTTGTAACGCAATAAATTACTCATACTGTGGGAACATCCCCAGCTCCAGCCGGTTGATTCATTTCCATCCAGATCAACCCATTTCAAAGTATCTCCTTCGTGTCCTGAATCGGAATGGACGTGGTAATAGGCGCCATAAGTGTTGTCGCCAAATTCAAGCCGACTGTCACCAATATTAAAGTCATCGGGCTTATTGTCAGCGTTGGTTAACTCGGTGTTCCATAATTCATTTCCGGTGGAATCATATCTGTATATAAAGATTTTATCCTCATTGTTGCTCCAGAGCAGAGCGCCAAAATGTCCATCAGGTTCAGCAGCCAGGCCTCGGCATTCAAGACCGGCTGTCAGGGAATAAATTTCCACCAGTTGATCTTGAGCATCAATTCTTGCCACCTGTGGGATTTTTTGAGTTGAATTCACAGTATAACAGACAAGGGTTTGACCATCAGCCAAAGGTGCAGTGAAAACCGGGGCAACATGCAAGGAACCCATGCCCCAGATGCGCCAGTTGCTGACACCACTGGCAACTCCATCATTTATATTCAGGGCGGTTACTTCGAGTCTTTGTTCCAGGGGTTCCGGTGGATTAACATTGTTGGTGTTGTTGGTGTTGTTGGTGTTGTTGGTGTTATTGGTGTTATTGGTATTGTTGGTGTTATTGGTGTTATTGGTATTGTTGGTATTGTTGGTATTGTTAATGTTGTTTGAACTGTTGTCATCATCGCAGGCAAAGAAAATAAGACAGGAAACAGAAAATAAAAAAACAAGTTTTTTAGTTAAACAGGTCATAAAAAGCTCCTTTGTTGAATGTAATTGTGTAATCGTCATTCTATTTAATCACTTACAAAAAAGCAAGTTTAACCTGACAGGGCATTTTCAAACCCCCTGAAGCTGCTGTTAAAATAAATGTATAGATGTCTGATCAATACCCTGAAATCTCTAAAACAGTTTGTTTTTTACAATAAACCCAAGTAAGATCAATTATATTTCTATGGAAGGTATGTTTATGAAATATTTTTGTATTTTTTTTGCGATTAATTTGGTTCTTTTTGGGTGTGATGATTCCGGTACCAGTCAAAATAATATTAATAATGCCAATAACGAGAATAATTTTCAATGTGAGGGGGCAGAGAAATTTTGCAACGGTAAATGTACCGATTTGTCAACAGATCCGGATAATTGCGGTTCTTGCAATAATAAGTGTGGTTTTGATGAATTTTGTCAACTAGGTGAATGTATCAAAGATTGTGGAGATTTGATTAATTGTGATAATACCTGTGTTGATATTGATACCGATACTGAACATTGCGGTTCCTGCAATAATTCTTGTCCAAATCCAAATAATATTCTTGTTGAGTGCGATGAAGGAGAATGTCACTATCAGTGCAAAACCAATTATGCTGATTGTAACCAAGATCTGGATTTGACAGATTCTGACGGTTGTGAGGTCAATCTTGTCAATGATGACGAACACTGCGGTTATTGTGGACTGGATTGTGGAAATTTTGCGAAATGTATCAACCAAACCTGTCAGGCTTCTTTAGAGCTTGAGGCACCTTGTTCTCAATTTTCAAGTTCAGATCCTTATTGTCTGGGCAGTGATCGAAAAACAGTATTTCGTTTTCGTTCTCCGGTAAATATTTCAAATTCCTGGCAGTCCAGTGGTGTTTGGTCAGGCAATTATAATCCTGTTACCTATTCACGTGGTTCAGGATTAACTGATTTCATCCCCTCTCAATTTGATGGTAGCTCCGCAGCTTTTACCGGTTCTAGCATTATCAGTGTCCAGGAAACAGGTTTTACAATTTCTGTTTTGTTTTCAACTGATACCAACACTGGGATCAAAAGTCTGGTTTCCACTACCGAAAATTGGCAGGGCTATAGTTTTAAAATAGATAATGGTCAATTGAGAGCTCTGGTCAGAGTCAGGGATGGTTCTGATACAGTTCAGTATGAGCTCTATGATCCAAATATAATTCCCGTCGATACATGGGTTTACGCTCATATGCAAGTTGCAGTTATTGATGCCAATCTTCGGGTTCGTATTTATCGAGATGGATATTTGGTTACTGAGAACAACTTTCCTGTTCTTGATGGTCTTTTTCAATCTGCATCTTATCCTTGTGTTGGCGCTGAACCAACGGATAATATACCAGATTCGGGATTTTTTGAAGGAATGATCTATTCTTTGGAAATTCGTAATTGGCCGGTTGCTCACAGATTGCTGATAACTCCACAGTTTAGAGATGGTGGACGTTATCTGGGACGTCCTTCTTATCACGATTACCTTACCACTACCCATGATTTTTATCGGCGCCTGGAAAACACACTTTATCATTCCGAGCATCCAGAGCTTGGATTAGTGAACAATCAATTTGGAATTCCATATCTTAACGATAATTACCTACCCCAGGGATTTGCGGTTCATCCTGAAACAGGCAATTTATTCATGGCGTACTATTATAAGGATACAGATGGTAACAACCCCGGTAATTACCCTTCTCTCATAGTTGAGGGTAATCCTGATTCTGCAGAAATTGTGCGTGTTTTGCGTCTTTATCATTCAAGTGGAAGCGAATTTACTTATCACATGGGTGGCATTGCGGTGGCTGGCAATAATTTGTATGTTGCATCGGCTGGCAAAATATTTCGTTTTTCTTTGAATCAGGCTCAGTTGGAATTATCTGGCAATTCAGGACAGGGACCTGATGAATACAGTTTGATGTCTGCTGAGGATTTTATTGTTTCAAGTTCATCTTTTTTAGATGTTAATCCGGAAGAAGGTTCTCATGGAGCTATTTATGCAGGTGAATTTGTTGTTGATGGTGCCGGTATCGTGAAGCGATATGACCTTCCTGCAGATGGTTCTCTGGCAAGTATTCAACTTACAGATGAATTCACTTTACCTGTAAGCAAGGTACAGGGAGCTGCAGCTTTTATTTCAGGAGGAAGTGTTCGCTTTCTGTTGACAACCAGTTATGGAGATGCTCCTTCATCCATATATCTATGGGATCCGGCAACTGATGATATGGAGCACCTTGCCTGCCTTCCGGCCGGTCTGGAAGATCTGGATCTGCGATTGGGACAAATATGGACCTGGTTTGAAAATGGAGGAAAATATTTTCAAAAACGCTCTGCAAATTCATGGTACACCCTGTATCCATATATTGTCATGTTTGATCAGGAAGAATTGATCTCCAATCTCACTGCTGTTTCTTGTTCTGACTACCAGTAAAGTAAAAAAAACCAAAAAAACCTAACGGGGTTATGTTCAAACTCCCGAATCAGCCCAATCCTGAGATGGAAATCAGTTCTGTGAGGAATATTTCAGAGTAAAATTAAAAAAATATTCTTTTAAGAGAAGGGCATTGTGTTGTAAACTCTGATTCTCTTTTATTTTTGCAACTTTATTAAACTTTTCAGGTTTTCATGAGGTAATTACTATGAAAATGAAATCTATTTTATTTTTTTCAACTATTTTTTTCTTGCTGGCTGGTTGTGATGACTCGAGTTCAACCAACTCTAACAATATCAACAATAGCAATAATTTAAATAATCTCAATAATACTAACAATGTTAATAATGTTCAGCAAGAATGTGGAAATGGCATTATTGAAGGCAATGAGATCTGTGATGGAACTAAAATGGATAGCGTTAATTGTGAGGATTTAGATGGTTATAAAGGCGGAATGCTTCGTTGTGGCACAGATTGCAGTTCCTATAATGAGGAGTTCTGTTTTGCTGATGATTGTCCAGAGGCTCTTAGTTTTGTAATGCGTACTCTTGACTCCACAGAACTGGTAAATCTTTGTTCCTATAAAGGTTCAGTCATAATGATGGTTAATACTGCTTCTCAATGTGGATACACATATCAATATGCGAAATTGCAGCAAATCTATGACGATTACAGACAAGATGGATTTCATATTTTTGGTTTCCCGGCCAATAATTTTATGAATCAGGAACCAGGAGAAGAAAGTGAAATTCGAAATTTTATTAACTCAAATTATGGCATTACCTTTCCCATGTTTGAAAAGATATCAGTAAAAGGTAGCGATATTCATCCTTTGTACGATTATTTGACAACAGAGACAGATGTTGCTTTTGCAGGTGAAATAACCTGGAATTTTAATAAGTTTCTACTTGATAAAGAAGGGAATGTAGTTAGCCGTTATGCAACCGATCAGGATCCTGATCAAAATCCAATCATCGAGGATATTGAGTTCTTTTTGACTGAATAAAAAAAACCTAAAAAAAACCATAACGGGGTTATGTTCAAAACCCCGAATCAAGCTATAAAATCCAGGTTACCACTTTTTACGGGAACTATTTGATCAGGGGACTGAGATCAAAAGAGAGGGAAACCAATAAGAAATGATCTGTTTTTTCAATAGTTTGGGGAGGAGTTGAATTATATGCTATTGAATAGGAAAAGTTTATGCCTAGGATTTTGTTAAAAGAGATTGCTAATTCTGATTTTCCAAGGAATAGAAAGTTATTAAAATTGATAATCTCTGGTTGATAATAAAATGTGAAAACCAGACTGAGTTTTTTCTGGAGTTGTGATCTCAACATCAGGTAGGTATTAATTCGATTGTAATTGTAATCTTCTCCGCTGTCAGTGTAATAGTTTTCAGAATTACTTTCTGAATATTTCAAGTAGGTAGACATTAAAGAAGTACCAAAAATAAAATTGTAATTTTTTGATAATTCCACCGAAAGGGATGGCCCAGCTCCAACCAGAGTTCTGAGAGTTAATCTTTTAAACTTGTTATGCTCATGTTGAGCAAAAACTTCCAAGTAAAGAAATTTATTGAATTTATACCTGTATCTGCCATGTTCTTTATAATTGTAGAAAAATGATTCTCCACTATTTTCTGCGTAATTATACCCACCGAACATTAAAAATTTATGTTTCTTGATTTTATAGGTAAAAACACCTTCAACGATTAATTTCTTATAATCAACATTGCCGTGTTTGTAGGTGCCTGCTCCGGATAGTTTTAGATTTACTCCGTCTTGGTGTTTTTGAAACATATGTGATTGCACATTGATAATTTGGCCAAAACTTTTACCAGAAAAGAAAATGAAGAGCAGGAAGATAATGAAAATGAATTTTTTGTTGAGCATACTTAAGTTCACTTTTATCTACTTCATAAATATTTTCAACAAAAACCAAGGAAAAGACTAAGAAAAAGACTACCTAGTTCCCGTTCCGAAAGTGGGGTTTTGGCTAGAAAAAGACTAAAAAAGACTAAAAAAGACTACCTAACGGGGTTATGATTTTTTGACCGACACCGCCGACCAATTTGAATATTTAGATGTATCGCTAATTCTAATCAATAATTTATTCTTTTGGAAAATCGGGTACTTCTTCTAATTGATCCGCCTCAAAAGTTATTTTATGACTAAATCTGATGTATTGAACCAAACCAAAGATGAAGATTATTATAGACAGTGGTATAAGGATATAGCCAATAATTCTCATTATAAGAAAGCGTGGCAAGAGCTTCAAAATGGTAATAGCTGACACAATCATCATGATTGCTGTACGCAAATAGGCTAAAAAAGTTCTTGAATTGGCCAGTTTGGTGCGGTCAATTGCCAGAAGATCTTTGAGGGAAAGTTCTTCATATTCTTTAACTAGTTCCCATCCCAGAAGTGGTGTTTTTGACTGGGGAAGAAATTGGATTGAGATGCGCGGAATAACTTTGAAGACATAGTTGCCACTATTTCAAGAAGTTATGACAAAGCAGATTAATTCAATTTCCGTCACCAGACGATGATATCCATTTTTGGGATGGGAACTAACTATGTAATTCATTGAACCTCCTTTCGATTATAAAGGCCAGAAAAAAGGAATAAAAATAACAGCCACCACCCACATAATTAAATTAAGAGGGATTCCAACTTTGAGAAAATCTGTATACCGATAATGCCCCGGTCCCAGAATTAAAGTATTGGTTTGATAGACGGGGGTCATGAAATTAAGAGAGGCGGCGAAGGCTATTGTAATTAAAAATGTTTTCGGATTTGCATCTATGCTGTTGGCAAAGTTGATGGCAATAGGTGCTAGTAAAGCTGCGGTTGCCTGATTGGAAATCAAGGAGGTTAAAATCATAGCTAAAAAGAAAAAACCTCCAAGCAAGGCCCTTGGTCCAAATTGAGCCAGGTTTTCAAGGAGCCATTGCGACAAGAGAGTAGCTGCTCCTGATTTTTCCATGGCCAATCCCAGAGGTAAAATCCCACCCAGAAGAAAAATAACCTTCCA
>JAWLEA010000185.1:0-4956 GCA_041686345.1 Polyangia bacterium
CAATCTCAAAGGGATTGTGGAACTGGCCCAGAAATATGATGCTCTGGTTATGGTGGATGATTCTCACGCAACTGGTTTTGTGGGTAAAACCGGTAGAGGTACTCATGAGTATAACGAGGTAATGGGAAAAGTCGATATCATCACTAGTACTCTTGGTAAAGCGTTGGGGGGAGCAAGTGGTGGTTTTACTGCTGCTCCCAAAGAAATAGTTGAATATTTGCGACAGAAAAGTCGCCCCTATCTTTTTTCAAATACATTGGCTCCCACAATCGCTGCAACTTCTTTGAAAGTCATGGAACTCCTGAATGAATCCACAGAGCTTCGAGACAAGTTGGAAGAAAATCATAAATATTTCAGAAAAGAAATGGAAAAATACGGATTCGAACTGGAAGGAAAAGATCATCCCATAGTTCCGGTTATGCTTGGAGATGCAAAGTTGGCATCAGCCATGTCCGATGATTTGCTTGAGGAAGGTCTGTATGTAATTGGGTTCAGTTATCCCGTAGTACCTAAAGGTGAAGCCAGGATTCGCACACAGATTTCAGCCATTCACACTCGACAGCAACTTGATAAAGCCATAGCTGCCTTCGTAAAAGTTGGCAAAAAGCATGGCGTCATTTCCTGATTCCGGAAAATTATCTCAAATTCACCTTCCAATAACCCCACTTCTTAGTTCCAACCCTTCATATATATTGACTATATATTGAACTTTTTAATTTCGATAATTAAAAGCACTGAAAGTTTGACCACAATGTAGGACTATGGTATACATTGTGGTAGAGGTGAATTATGGATTACAAAAAAATAATAGCTCTAATGGCAATTTATCCGCTTGCAGGCTGTTATTCAGGTTTAAACAGAGAGCAGGCTTCTCAGTTTGAAAAGATAAAAAAAGAACAGATCTCTTTGAAAAAAAGAGTCAGGGATTTGAAAAACAGAATCGTAATTCTTGAAAGAAACGAAAGAGGTGAGTTGTCTTCTGCAAAAGATTTTTCAGAGACAGAAGGTAACCCTGATCATATTCCTGTTCTCAAGTTGACACCGGCAGAACAATCACGGTGGCTAAAAAGCAATGAAAATAAAAAATCTGCCAACAGGGAAGAGGAAAATGATGATTCTGAAGAAGAAAATGATTCTGTTGATAACCGTAAGAGTGTAAAATTAAAATTATATGGAAGCAAATCTTCTCCAGAAAGTAATAATAAACCTCTTGCTCTCGGGACATACCATGAATTACAAGAACCCAAACCGAAACAATTAGAAAAATCCAAGGAAAAGAATCCCGATAAAAACGGGGAATCCCCTTCTAAAATCTATGAATTGGCAATACTTAAATTTAAAAGTGGCCGTTATCCAATGGCGCTTATTCTTTTTTCCAAATTGGTAAAAAGATTTCCTGAAAGCAGATTTGCCGACAATGCAATATTCTGGATGGGTGAATGTCATTACCGTCAAAGCAGATTTAAAATAGCTTTGAAATATTATGAAAAAGTAATAAAAAAATATAAGACCGGTAACAAAGTTCCCGATTCAATCTATAAAATGGGATTAAGTTATTGGAAACTCAAAAACATAAAACAATCAAAAAAGTTATTAAATCAGGTGATGGAGTTATATCCAGGCACTGCCACTGCAAAAAAAGCAGCTAAATTTCTTGTAAAATTGAGGTGATACCGTGAATATTTTATTGATTACCATGTTTCTAAGTTCTTTTGTGAATGCTCAAACGGTCAACACCAATACCGGCAACAATAATAATTCAAACTCCAATACTGTTCCCGGAACCTATCCTCCAGTTCAAAAAAAATATTGGGTTCCAACCAAGAGAATGACAAAAATAAGGCTTAAAGCCCAAAAAGAAGATTCCGGGAAGCAAGACCAAGATCCAAGTCGGAGACAATCAAAAGAACAGGGGGATAATAATAAAGACCAGAATAAATTTGATGTTGTAACAGAATCAGGAATTGTCAAATGGATGGGAAATCATTCAGTTCATGTAGTGAAAAAAGGTGAAACCCTTTGGGATATTTCCCGCAAATATTTCAAGGATCCTTGGTTCTGGCCCAGATTATGGTCATGGAATTCACATATTACCAATCCTCATTGGCTTTTTCCCGGAACAAAGGTTTGGTTGGAAAAGGGCAATAAATCAGTTGCAAAGGTTAAGAAAGAGGAAAAAATAGATTTTTACGGTCTCAAATATAATAGTGTAAACATATATAAACGGAAAAGTGCTTTTGTAAAAAAAGAAACTATAGACAAGGCATTAAAAATTAAGGGAGCTAAAACTGAGAAAACACTTCTTTCTCTTGGAGACCTTGTGTACTTTAACCTTGAAAAAGAAAAAATGAAACCTGAGAAAGGTTCTGTCTATACTATTTTCAGACCAGAAAAAAATGTTAAGCTTCCAGGAAAGAAGAAAAAACTGGGTTCTGTTGCCAAAGTCCTGGGACAGGTTAAAATTTTAGAGATTAGACCGGATAAAGTAGCAAGGGCAAGAATTGTCAATTCTACCGGGATTGTAAAAAGAGGTGACAATATAGGCAAGGTAAAGGAAAAATACAGAAAACTAAAACCCCGTTATTTCAAAGTTGACAAGCCTGTATTAGGTAAAATATTTTATTCTCTGACAGACAGTGAAATACTTGTTCCCGATAAAGTTGTGCTTGTAAACATTGGAAGTGAAAAAGGATTAAAAAAAGGTGCTCTTGTCAGAGTTGTCAAAAGAGGTGATGGTTTGGCTAAAAATCTCCACCCTATAGACAGCAGTAGAAAGAAGAATCCTGAGGATTATCCCTGGGAAAATATTGGAATTCTCGTAGTATTGCATACAGAAAAGAATTACTGTCTGGCAATGATTGAACAAAATAGTAATCCCATTAAAAAAGGACAAGTAGTAATATTTGGAGACAATCCCGATGATAAAAAATATCAGGATTCGGAAAAACAGGAAAAATAAAACTCGATTCAGTTGTTGATTCTTCCGTGGAGTTTTTTATTTATTTACGATGCAACTTATCAACTCCCGTCCAAAACAGGAAAGTCTTTGCTTGAAATTCGTAATTTGAATTAATCAACTTTATCATAACTTCTTGAAATAGTATCAACTATTTTGGAGAAGTTTCTCCGGCTATTACAATCCAGCTTCAGTCCCAATTAAAAAAAAACATTCTGGAATGAAAATTAATCAAGTTGGTGTTTGATAAATCAAAAGAAAACGAATTTACTATTTGAAGATTTTATACTTTGTAATATACTTGTGCAAAAGTAAGGGTTCAATTAAAAAGTTCCCGTCCCCAAAAGGAAGGTTGCTCTCTGAGCACGAAATTTGAATTGATCAACCTAGTTATAACTTCATGAAATAGTGTCTACTTGAAATAGTTTCTACTAGGTCGACGAAGTTTTTCCGTACACCTCAATCCATTTCAAACTCAGTCAATAAACCCATGCTGGGATGGGAATCAAGAAAGCAGTTTTTGTTGATTATTTGAATTCTAAAAAATCTGAATGCAAGAGAAAGAATCTGTTTTTCTAATACAGAATAATACATGTGCTTTCAGTATTTTGCATATTTTGGAGGATTTTGCATGAGCGATACAATAAAATGTCCGAATTGTCAGGCAGTCGTACCTGCCGACAACAAATTTTGCGGTTCTTGTGGACAAAAACTGAGTGGTGACGGAAGTCAGGCTAAAAAAGCAAAAACCATGTATTTTGGTTCTCAGGAATTACAAATGCCCGGTAAGGCAAAATTAATCTTGATAAAAGGGAGTGGCCAGGATGGAACAACTTACTATCTCAATGGCAAAGAACATATTATTGGTCGCTCAGAAGGGCAAATACAGCCAGAAAAGCCTGATCCTTTCCTGAGTCCGAGACATGCGAACTTCTTTTACGATAATAATAACTTGTTCGTTAAAGATGAAGACAGTGTTAATGGGGTTTTTGCCAGAATAAAAGGTTCCATAAATATTCAGCCTGGAGATGTTTTCATGCTGGGACAGCAACTTTTCCGTCTTGATACAATTGATGAACCGGAAGAACTTGCTCCTGAGGAAGATGGAACCTATTTTTATGCAACTCCACAAATGCCGGCTTCATTTATTCTTGTAAGAATTCTTCAGGGAGGCATTGAAGGAGATATTTATAGGGCTGAGGAGAATGTCATTACAATTGGCAGGGAAAGCAATACTGTTAATTTTCCGTCAGATCCTTTCATTTCTGGCAATCATGCCAGAATTGAACTTAAATCAGAAGGTTTTGTTCTGACAGATCTGAATTCCAGCAATGGTACTTTCTTTAAGATAAGAGATGAAAAACTACTTAGTAGTGGCGATTTTATTTTTGTTGGACAACAATTGTTCAGAGTTGAGATTAATTAGTTTCCATCCCAGAAGTGGTGTTTTTTGGCTGGGGAAGAAGTTTGCCTCAGATGCGCGGAGTAACTGTGAAGATATAGCCACTACTATTTCAAGAAGTTACGACAAAGTAGATTAATTCAAATTCCGTTTCCAGACGATGACCTTCCTTTTTGGAATGGGAACTAACTAGCAAAACAAGATGCCATGAATAAAACTGAAATTCAATATGGCAAGAACAAAGGAGTTTTACATTGTCAGTTGTAATTTGTAAACAATGTGGAAGAGAAAATAAATCACACTTCAAATATTGCCTTGGTTGCGGGATTGAATTAAAAAAAGAAAATGTCATTCTCAAACCCGAACCAACTATTCCCCCCACCTCCATGCCGCCGACACCGGATAACATGTCCATGAAAAAGAGGAATAATCTTGGTAATGCGCCAACAATGTCTGCAGCTTCCAATGAAGAATTAAACAGAATGTTGAAAGAACAGGGGGGAGATGCTAATCAAGTAAATAAAAATGGAGATTTAGCACCACCTCCGGCAGCAGGCCAAAGTGCACCACCTCCGGCAGCAGGCCAAAGTGCACCGCC